>JBDKHX010000364.1:0-3079 GCA_039797415.1 Pseudomonadota bacterium
GGCCTTGACCCTGGCTGCGCTGGGCATCGTCTTTGGCGACATCGGGACGAGCCCCTTGTACGCGTTCAAAGAGGCATTCTCGGGCGCTCATGGTCTGGCGATTTCACCTGAGTCCGTGCTGGCCACCTTATCGGCTTTGCTTTGGGCTGTTTTGGTGATCGTATCGATCAAATACGTCTGGGTGGTACTCAAGTATGACAACGATGGAGAAGGCGGCGTGCTGGCGCTGACAGCCCTGGCGCACAGACTGACTCACGATGCGCCCCGAAGGTCGACCCTCGTCGTCGGGGCCGGCGTGTTTGCTGCGGCGCTTTTTTATGGCGATGCCATCATCACACCAGCCATCTCCGTGCTGTCTGCCGTTGAAGGAATCAGCGTCGCGACGCCCAAGTTCGAACACTTCATCGAACCCATCACCATCGGCGTGTTGATCGGTTTGTTATTCATTCAAAAAAAGGGCACCGGTAGCGTTGGCAGTTTGTTCGGGCCGATCACCGTGCTTTGGTTTTTAACCCTCGCCGGGCTGGGCATCAACAGCATCATTGAAACGCCCATGGTGCTGCAAGCGGTCAATCCCCTGTACGCACTGAACTTTGCCATGGCGCATCCGGGCAAAGCTTTTGTCCTGCTGTCCGCCGTGTTTCTGGCATTAACAGGCGGTGAGGCCCTGTACGCAGACATGGGGCATTTCGGTGCCAAAGCGGTTCGTTTAGGGTGGTATGGGCTGGTCTTCCCTAGCCTGATCTTGAACTACTTCGGTCAGGGCGCTTTGGTTTTGCGCGATGCCAGCGCGGCAGCCAATCCGTTTTATTACCTGGCGCCGCAAGCCATGCTGATTCCCTTGGTTGCATTGGCTACGGCGGCAACAGTGATCGCGTCACAAGCAACCATCTCCGGTGCCTATTCCTTGACCTTACAAGCCAGCCGTTTGGGCTACCTGCCTCGCGTACGCATTCTCCATACGTCAGACAAAGAACGTGGGCAGATCTATATCCCCAGCGTCAACTGGCTGATGTTGCTGGCCGTCATTGCGCTGGTTCTGGCCTTCAAGACATCTGGTGCGCTGGCCGCTGCATACGGCATTGCCGTGTCTGGCACCATGATCATCACCACGCTGCTAACCTTCTTTGTGACCCGGATCAGCGCGCGTACCCTGCGCCGCCCTACTCTGATTGCACTGTCTGTGTTTGCTGTTTTGGAGCTCGGCTTTTTTGCATCCAATTTGAGCAAGTTGGGTGACGGTGGCTGGTTCCCGCTGACCCTTGGGGCCGCCATCTTTGTGATGCTGACCACCTGGAAAAAGGGCAGCAACCTGGTTGCAGATCAACGACGCAAAATCGACATTCCCATGTCGGACTTTGTCGACAGCCCTCGCCCAGATGTGCCTCACGTTGAGGGCACCGCTGTGTACCTGACATCTGATCAGACCATTGTCCCCAGCGCCTTGTTTCACAACCTCAAGCACTACAAAGTCATGCATGCACAGACCGTGTTTTTTGCATGTGCTCAATGACAACGCACCTTATGTGCGCAGTGAGGACCGATTGACCGTGCAAGACCTCGGAACAGGTCTGTTTGACATGACGATTCGATTTGGCTTCAGAGAGGAGCCCAACATCCCGGCGGCACTGTCACTGTTGAACCATCCGAGCTTGTCGCTCAACGCCATGAGCACAACCTATTTTGTGGCCCGCTCTACGGTTGTTGATGGGCCAGGAGCCATGCCCACCTGGCGTTGCGCGCTATACAGCTGGATGACTCGACAGGCCGAAGGTGCGGCAACCTATTACAGTCTACCGGCCAACCAAGTTGTGGAACTTGGAACCCAGGTGATGCTGTAGTTGTGCGCCTCATGCCTCAGTAGCATCACGGCATCAACTTGAACTCTTCAAAAGCCACGCGCTTGACACGTGGCTGAACGTTCTGCTCATCCAGGTAGTCATTGACCTCCTCACGGACAGTCTTGCCGAACTGGATGATGCGTTCACTGCCTGTGGCTTCATCGCTGCTCATGGCAGAGCCAGTGTCTGCCACGATGGACCTGAACACCGGCTCGTACGGCGCCAGCACCTCCAAGTCATCCTTGTTTTTGACTTGCAAATTCACTTTGACGGACAACATCCGGCCATCAGAGGTTTGAGCCGTGACTTGGCTGACGCCTAACCACGCCGGCACGGGGCGTTCTGGTGCAGAGGGCTGAATCAAACGATTGAGCGCCCAGGCTGCCATCAAGAACACCAAGGTCGCCAAGCCAATCAAAACGGCCAGTTTGAGCTCGCTGCCACCAAAGGTACGTCGGCGGGCGGACGGGATCGCCATCAAAAAGTCTCCTGTTGAGATGCCGCCCAAATGTATTACACCCCCCCTGAATCAATGCCTTGAATTGCCGGGGAAGACGGGAGTAACTCACGCAGAAACCGCGATCGAACCCTCGGCTGTGACAAACCGCACAGACGCTGTTTCAGGCCTCTGTGTGAACAGCCTGCACGCGCAAGGCCGCCCCCATCATCACGGGAATGACCATGGCACGCAGCTGCAAGCCTTTGCTTTGGTGGCGCAGTTGTGCGCTCAGCCCATAATCGGATTGAGACGCATCATCGCAACTGTAATCCACCGCCACGGACTTGATGCCAGGCACCCATCCCATGGCAACAGGTAAATCCAGCATCACACGACGGGACAGTTGAACCTGCCACACGTCTTGCGTCAAAAGTGTTTCCTGAGCCTGGTCATCCAACACATCCTGAATCTGCACCAGGTCGATCCGACCGGCATCCAGATGCAAGTGCCCTCGTTCAGTCAAATGCACCAGCCAGGGTGACTGGAAGGAATGAGGGAGCAGCATCAAGCCGCCTTCCTGAACATGGCGAGGCTCAATCTCTGCATCCTCTAAAGATGCCACCGTGACGTGAAACGTCAATTGCGGCCACTTGATGGAGGCGCTTTGCAATGCCAGAGGTGGAGGCGTTGAACGCATCAGGCCAAACGGGATTTCAATTTGAGTGCCGACCGGTGCCAGCTTGGCATCACAAACCGTGCCCAGCCATGCGCCCGGGTTGCGCACATGTACGTCCACAGA
>JBDKHX010000365.1:0-5640 GCA_039797415.1 Pseudomonadota bacterium
TTCGACTACTTTGACTTCGTCACCTTGGACTCGGGTGAGCGCCCTTTGCTGGCTTTGCTGGAACACCTGCAGGGCAAACGATCCGCGCAACGCCTGGTGCGAACCTTTGTGCGAGATGCTGAGTCGGGTCAAGTCAAGTACATCAACTGGGCCGAGCCCGATGTACCCTTCCCCGAAGTGGGCACCCCGACGTGGGACGGCCTGCCGGTCAATGAGTACCTGTCCTTGCTGGACATGCTCAACCCCATGAACCGCCTGTGGTCAGACGGCCGCTGGAACAAGCTGACCGTGGCCCACGGCTGCTACTGGAAGAAGTGCAGCTTCTGCGACGTCAGCCTGGACTACATCTCGCGATACGAGGTCGCATCGGCCGAGATCCTGGTCGACCGCATTGAAGCCATCGTCAAAGAAACCGGCCAGACCGGGTTTCACTTTGTTGACGAAGCCGCGCCCCCAAAAGCCCTCAAGGCGCTGGCGCATGAGCTGATCAAGCGCAAGCTGCAAATCTCATGGTGGGGCAACATCCGCTTTGAAAAGTCCTTCACACCCGAGTTGTGCCAACTGCTGTCTGACAGCGGCTGCATTGCCATCTCCGGTGGGCTGGAAGTGGCCTCTGACCGCTTGCTGGCCTTGATGAAAAAAGGCGTCTCGGTCGAACAGGTTGCCCAAGTCACCCGGTCCTTCACCGAGGCTGGCGTGTTGGTGCATGCCTACCTGATGTATGGCTTCCCCACCCAGACGGTGCAAGACACGGTGGACGCGCTGGAATACGTGCGCCAGTTGTTTGAAAACGGCTGCATCCAAAGCGGCTTCTTTCACCGCTTTGCCTGCACCGTGCACTCACCCGTGGGCCAGAACCCCGATGAATACGGGGTCAAGCTGCAAGCCTTGCCACCTGTGTCATTCGCCAAAAACGACATCGCCTTCATCGACCCCACCGGCGTTGATCACGATGCCATGGGCGTGGCGCTGAAAAAAGCCATCTACAACTTCATGCACGGCGTGGGACTGGAATCAGACGTTCGCAGCTGGTTCAATGTGCGCGTGCCCCGCCCAACTGTGCCCAAACACTGCATTGCCAAAGCTCTGGACGCCATCTGATGTTTGAAGACCTGCAACCCACCATCGTGTGGCAGCACTTTGCCACGCTGTGCCGCATCCCGAAGCCATCTGCAGCACTGGGCGCAAGCGCGGTCCTTGCAAACAGTGGTGGACACCGCTGGCAACCTGATCATCCGCAAGCCCGCCAGCGCAGGCTACGAAGCTGCGCCCGGTGTGGTCTTGCAAGCCCATCTGGACATGGTCTGCCAAAAGAACGCTGGCTCCACGCACGACTTTGCCCGTGACCCAATTACCACCGTCATCCAGGACGGATGGGTACAGGCGCCCGACACCACCTTGGGCGCCGACAACGGCATGGGCGTGGCCATGATCCTGGCGGTGCTGGAAGACAGCACCTTGCAACACGGCCCCATTGAAGCCTTGCTGACCGTTGATGAAGAAGCCGGCATGGGTGGAGCACATGGCCTGCAACCGGGCTTGCTGCAAGGCAGCCTGATGCTGAACCTGGACACCGAAGAATGGGGTGAGTTTTACCTCGGGTGTGCCGGTGGTGCCGACGTCAATGTCGAACGGCCAGGCCAAGCCATCGCCTGCCCACCTGATCACGCCACCGTTCGGATCACTTTGAACGGACTGCGCGGCGGGCACTCAGGCGTCAACATCCATGAAGGACGCGGCAACGCCATCAAACTGCTGGTGCGCGTGCTGGCTGACCTGAGCCAACGCTATGGCGTCCAACTGGCACAACTGCAAGGTGGCACCGCCCGCAATGCCCTGCCGCGCGAGGCCTTCGCCACGGTCACCGTTCAGACTGATCAACTCAGCGCTGTGCAAGCAGCCGTCGCCAACTGGCACACGCTGCTGCAAGCCGAATGGTCGGACATTGAACCCAAGCTGCAACTCTCGGTTGAAGCCACTGCCGCTGCAACCACGGTGCTGTCATCTGCTGAACAAGCCATTTGGCTCAACAGCCTGCAAGCGGCGCCACATGGCGTCAAACGCATGAGCTTGCGCGTGCCCGGCGTGGTGGAGACATCCAACAACCTGGGGATGGTCGACATCCAGGCGCAGCACGGCTCCTGCAACTTCATGGTCCGCTCGCTGATCAGCAGTGGCACGCAGGCCTTGGCAGACGAAATCGTCAGCCTGTTTGCGCTGTCGGGCACATCCGCCACTGCATCGGGCCACTACCCTGGCTGGGCACCCAATCCGGCCTCACCATTGCTGGCGCGCTGCCAAGCCGTTTACCGGCGAGACCACGGGCACGATGCCAAGATCCAGGTCATCCACGCAGGGCTGGAATGTGGCCTGATCGCGGCCCAATATCCGGGCATGGACATCGTCTCGTTTGGGCCCACCATCCGGGGCGCCCATGCACCGGGAGAATCGGTCGAGATCGCGTCAGTGAACCAAACCTGGGGCCTGCTGCGCGCGATCCTGACCGAACTGACCGTTTAAGCAGTCAACATCCGAGCCAGCAAGGCGCCCTCAAAGCGCGGCTCCAACGGAATCTGCACGCGCAAAGGGCTACCCGGGGCAACTTCGATTGGGTTGCCTTCGAGGTTGCGCATGGCATCCAGCGTCACGATCTGGTTGCCACTGGGGTGAATGATCTCGATGGTGTCGCCCACGGCGAATTTATTCTTGACCTCGACCTCAGCCCAACCATCGGCCACACCCCGCACTTCAGCCACAAACTTGCTGCGCTGGAATTCGGAATGCCCGGTGATGTAGTTCTGATAGTCCTGTGAAGGACGACGCTCCAGCAAACCACCGGTGTAGCCCCGGTTGGCCATGCCTTCCAGTTGCAGCAGCAAGTCCTTGTTGAAGGGTTTGCCGGCTTGGGCATCGTCAATGGCCTGACGGTAGACCTGCGCCACGCGCGCCACGTAGTACAGCGACTTGGTACGGCCCTCCACCTTCAATGAATCGATGCCGATTTTGACCAGGCGTTCGACGTGCTCCACCGCCCGCAGGTCCTTGGAGTTCATGATGTAGGTGCCGTGCTCATCTTCCATGATGGGCATCAGCTCGCCAGGGCGGCCCGCCTCTTCGATCAGGTAGACCTGATCCGCTGCGGGGTGACGTTGACCATCGCCACAGGCCGAGAACGCCTTTTCAGCGTCTTCCTGCTCTTTGGCGAAATTGAAGTCGCCTTCCAGCTTGATGGGAATGACTTCACCCGTGTCAGACGCTTGCGTGCCCTGATAGGTGTTGTACTCCCAACGGCAGGCATTGGTGCAGGTGCCTTGGTTCGGGTCGCGGCGGTTGAAGTAACCCGACAGCAGACAACGCCCAGAGTAAGCAATGCACAGTGCACCGTGCACGAACACTTCCAGCTCCATCGTCGGGCATTCCTGGCGGATCTTTTCGATCTCGTCCAAGCTCAATTCGCGCGACAGGATGATGCGCTGCACGCCCAACTTTTCCCAGAACTTCACCGTGGCGAAGTTGGTCGTATTGGATTGCACCGACAGGTGAATCGGCACCTCGGGCCACTTCTCGCGCACCATCATGATCAGGCCAGGGTCAGCCATGATGATGCCGTCAGGCTTCATCTCGATGATGGGTTCGATGTCACGCAGGTAGGTGCGCACCTTGTCGTTGTGCGCCAGCAGGTTGCTGGTCACATACAGTTTTTTGCCACGTTGCTTGGCTTCCTGAATGCCTTGCTGCAGTTGCTCCAGGCGAAACTCGTTGTTGCGAGCGCGCAGGGAGTAACGCGGCTGGCCGGCGTAGACCGCATCGGCGCCAAAGTCCAGAACGTGTCATAGACCGCTATTGTGCCGCGTTGTACCGCACTGAGTCCGCCCCTGGCCCAGCGAAGATCGCCCGTCAGTGCGACAATTTCGCGCATGAGTTCACACGCCGATTCCGCCCCGCAGCCCGCCACACCCGACGAGCCCCTTTTTCACATCTCGTTTTACAAGTTTGTGGCCCTGCCCGACCCCGATGCGGTGGCCGAAGTGCTGCGTGAACTGACCGCCAAACTGACGGGCAGCATCCTGGTGGCAGAAGAAGGCATCAACGGCGTCCTCGCCGGCACGGCCCCCCATCTGGCTGAGGCTGAACACGCCCTGGCGCACGACCCGCGCCTGGGTGGCGCCTTCACGGATGTGGTCTACAAGCGCAGCGCCTGCAAAACCCGCCCGTTCTGGAAGGTCCGCATCCACCGTAAACGCGAAATCGTGGCCTTTGGCATCGAAGGCATCACCGGCATCACAGACAACCGTGAGGCGGCCAACCATGTCTCGCCCGAGCAATGGCGTGACCTGATTGAACGCGAAGACGTGGTCGTGCTGGACAACCGCAACAGCTTTGAATACCGGCTGGGCCGCTTCAAAAATGCGGTCGACCCCAAAGTCAACAACTTCCGTGACTTCCCTCAGTACGTGCAGGACCACGCAGAGCAATGGAAGGCCGAAGGCAAAAAAGTCGCCATGTACTGCACCGGGGGCATCCGCTGCGAAAAAATGAGCGGCTGGATGCAAGACAAAGGCTTGGACGTCTACCAGCTCGAAGGCGGCGTGCTCAACTACTTCCTGACCATGCCCGATGCCGACAAGGACTGGCAAGGCGAGTGTTTTGTGTTTGACAGCCGCGTGGCGATCGACACCCACATGCAGGAAACCGACACCACCATCGACCAAGCCCCCCACGGTCGACGGGGTCAGCCCCAGCGCCTTGGCCTTGCCGGGGGGCTCATGGCCCCTGTTGCTGGACTACCTGGCCCACAGGCTGCCATTCGTATCCCGGTCGGAATGGGCTCAACGCATGGCCATGGGCGACGTGCTCGATGACCAAGGCCACCCCTTGCGCACCGAATCGCCATACAAGCCCCACAGCAAGGTCTACTACTACCGCCGGTTAAGCCAGGAAGCCCCCATTCCATTTGAAGAATCGGTGCTGTTTCAAGACGACTACCTGGTCGTGGCCGACAAGCCGCACTTCTTGCCTGTGACGCCATCAGGTCGTTACGTTCAGGAAACCCTACTGGTACGGCTCAAGCGCAAACTGGGCATCGACACCCTGACCCCCATGCACCGCATTGACCGGGACACCTCTGGGCTGGTGCTGTTTTCGATCCGGCCAGACACCCGGGCTGCTTACCAGCAACTGTTTCGCGACAAGACCATCCGCAAGCACTACGAAGCCATTGCCCCTCGTTGTGACACCTTGACCTGGCCTGTGACCCACCGCAGCCGCCTGCAGGAAAGCGCCCAGTTCATGGCCATGGAAGAAGTGCCCGGCGCTCCCAATGCCGAAACTTTGATCGACGTGATCGAGCACCGGGGCCACTTGAGCCGCTACAGCTTGCAACCCATCACGGGCCAAAAGCACCAATTACGGGCACACATGTCCGCCCTTGGCCTGCCCATCGTGGGCGACTTGATCTACCCCGTTTTGCAACCAGACGGCATCCCGGACTACACCCGGCCCTTGAAGCTGCTGGCCAAATCAGTGGCCTTCACCGACCCCGTCACCGGCCAGTTGCGACAGTTTGAATCGCAGCGCCACCTGGAGTGGCCCGCCGACTCAACCGTATGACATCAAGTGCGTGACATCGGCTCGCCCATG
>JBDKHX010000366.1:0-3815 GCA_039797415.1 Pseudomonadota bacterium
TGCTTGTCAGACAGCATGGCCAGGATCTTGATGATCTCGACCTGGCGCCGAATGCGCGAGTCATCTGGCTTTTTGCCCAGTGTGTGCTCCATCGTGCTCAAGCACCGGCGGATGCCCTTGGAGTCTTTGGCGTCGTAGCGAACAAATGCCAGCAGCACCAACGATTGCTGGTCAAACATCTTGGAGCCTGCGCCCAAAGCGGCTGCGCGCTCCAATGGGCGCTTGGCGTCTTCGGCTTCGCCCATGTAAAACGAGATGGCGCCCAGTTTGGCGTTGCGGGTGATCGAGCTGGGTGTGATCTCCCAGGCGTTTTTGTAGGCGCCCATCGCGTCGGTGAGGTCGCCTTGTTCCACCTGTACTTTGCCCAATAGATCGTGGCCCTCGGCAAAGTCTGGTGAGTCTTTGACCAAGCTTTCCAAAACTTTTTTGGCTTGGGGGCCTTGTTGGCTGTCAAAGCGGCCAGAACGCAGAAACAACTCGCCACCAATGCGGGCTGCATACAGACCGTAGGTCATGCCTTCGGTGTAGCGTTGCACGCACAGGGCTGCGGCCATGTTGAAGTCACCCGCTTCCAGTGCTTCAAAGACTTTGGCCAGGGCCAGTTTGCGCTTGCGTGCCAACATCAGCCGTTCCCCCAACGATGTGGCGGAGTAGGGTTTGACGATGTAGCTGTCCAGGGCGGATTCAGCGGCTTCTGCCACCTTGTTGTAGCTGGCTTCACCCGTCACCATCACAAAGGTGGTGAAGTAGGGCAGCAGTTGCTCCCGTCGAAGGTCGTCCAACAAGTCTTGGCCGCTGTAGTCACAGTTTTCAAAGTGGTAGTCGCACAGAACAATGTCGAATGTGGCGTGCTCCAGCTTGCCTCGAGCGTCTTGGGGGCGGCTGCTTTGCACAACCGTGCCTACGCCCATGTCGCGTAATTGAGCGGCCAAGATGCTGCGCGACGTGTGGTTACCGTCAACGATCAGGGCTCTGCATTCGTCAATACCAGGGTAAAGGGCGTCCATGGGCTGCCTCAGGCGAAAAAAGATTTCGTCTCCCCGTTAAACCTTTGGGGAACATCGGGTTTTTCGGCAGATGAACCGCGGACTTGAGCCTCAGGGGAGCCAGAGTTCAAATCGGGTGCCGCCTTCAGGGCGGTTGATCAGTTCAATGTGGCCTTGGCGCTCGCCGCCAGTAGAGACGCTGGACGTGTCAGGTGCCCCCAGGCCAGGCCCGTCATCATCGATTTGAAAGACCAGAAAGCCTTGCTGTTGCCTTGCGCTCAAGGTGATCTGGCTGTGAGCGAAGCGACTGGCGTTATGCAGCGCAGCATCCAGAGCCATTTGGACCAAACGGGTGTCGTAATACCAATAAGGGGGGGCTTCAATGCAGGGATCCAAGACAACTTGGGGTGCTCCTGATCGACCCAAGTGCCGGGCCTGTCCCTGCCTGGCCAGGGATGCCAGGGTGTCATGGGGGGATTCGTCCTCGCAATACGGTCGCAAGGCGCCATCATTCCCGTACAAGGTCAAAAACTGGATGAATTGCTGGCGCAGGGCCATGCAATGTTGGTGCGCCGCTTGGGCGCTTTCGGCACTTGGCGTGTCCACCAAGGCAGCCAGTTGGCTCTCCAGTGATCCCAGCGCATTTTTCAGGTCATGCGCAATCAAGGTGATGGGCGAGCCGCTCATATGCTCGGCATGAGGCCTTACAAGCTCACAGGAGCGGCTTCCAGCTCGCTCTTTGTTTCGCGGAAGTAGCGGCGCATCTTGCCAACGCGGTCGTTGGCGGGCATCAATTGCTCCAGCCGGATCAGGTACTGTTGCACGCGCTCGATCATCTCCGCGTTGTATTCCTTCTTCAGGCGCAGCGCCATGCAGTTGATTTGCGTGGCTTGCAGCAGTACACCGGTGTTTTCGGGGTAGGTTTCGACGGCGGCTTCAATGGCGATGACGGCATCGTCTATCTGACTGTCACGCAGCAGCTTGCGGGCATCTTGCACCTGGCTTTCCAAAGCCGCAGCACGTCCTATCACCACGTCATGAATCTTGTCAGCGTGGCCGGTCATGGTCAGGGTGTTGCTGACCATTTGCTTGATGCGGGCGTTTTCATGGTCAGCGCTGACCACGCTGTTCAAGATGCTCAGGCCCTTTTCCTCATTTCCAGCCATCAGTTCGGCTTTGGCCAAGGCCAAAGAGGCAAAATCAGCCTTGCCTCTGCGCAGGGTGGCGCGAGCACGTTCCAGCGTTTTCTCAGCCTCTTCAGGCTTGCCAGCCCGAGCTTCGGCCTGCGCCTGGATGGACAGCGACACCATGCCAAACGCGGGGCTGTTTTTGTATGCGGGAGCAGCTTCTTGCAGCAACTTCATCGCCTCTGCGGGCTCATTCATGTCCACCATCGTTTGCGCCAACATCAATGCATCTTGAGGTTGTGCAATGACAGAGCCCTTGGTGGATTTGTTGGCCTTGGTCAACAACGCTTTGGCTGTCTCCAGATCACCGTTGCGGTAGGCGCTTTCACCGGCGATGCGTTGACGACGGGCAGACGGCACGATGGTTGCCACATCCTTGAGCACCCACATGGCTGCTTGCGGATCACCTTGGGCTTCAATGGATTCGGCCAAGACGTCGTAGGCCGCCACGTTTTTGGCACCCTCGGGTGAATCGATGATTTTTTGAGCCAGGCGCTTGGCTTCGTCGTACTGCCCCAATGCTTTGTGGGCGCGGGCCAAGCCGATTTGGGCCCAGATCAATTCGGGGCGCCGCTCCAATGCTGATCGATAGAGCGCTTTGGCCTCATCGTTTTTGCTCAGCTTCAGCAAGGTCTGGCCTTTGAGTTGCATGGCCTGCACAAACCATCGGTTTTGAACCGACATGAGGTTGTCACAGGCTTCCAAGGCACCCGGCAAGTCATCGCGCTTGAGTTTGTCGGTGATGCGAGTCAGGGCTGCTCGTTTTTCTAACTGGGCCTTGAGTCGGTCGCCAATGTCTGCAGCTGTCGCGGGTTTGAGCAAATACGCGTCAGGGTGATGCTCCGTTGCCGCAGCAACCGATGCATAACTGCTCTCTGCCGTGATCATGAAAAACAGGCAGTCAGCGGGCAGCAAGTCGTTGTCACGCATGTATTCAAACAACTGCTGGCCATCTGTTTTCTGGTTCAGGTTGTAATCACACAGGATCAATCCGTAGCGGCGACTTTTGATCAGCCGGATGGCGTCATCCGAATTGGTGGCCACGTCGGCTTTGGCAATGCCTAACAAGGACAAATGGCCGCGCAATGTTGACTGCTGAGCGGCCATGTCATCGATGATCAGGGCTTGAATCCCGGAGAAGGGTGTCTGAACAGTCATGGCTTTGCATCCGACAGGGTTGGCTTGATCCACCTGAATCAATCCTTCACATGTCGGCGTGGTGTGGGCGCAACTTGAGCGTTGTTGCGTTTGCTCGCGCTCAAAACGAGAAAAGGCACCCGAAGGTGCCTTTTCGTATCGTGAACTAGTTCACTTGAAGATGTTCTTTACCCGGTCCGTCCAGCTTTTGGCGTTGGGCGAGTGCTTTTCGCCTCCCTTGCGGAAGGACTCGTCCAACTCCTTGAGCAACTTGCGTTGGTGCTCGGTCAGCTTCACAGGTGTTTCGACCTGGATGTGGCAGTACAGGTCACCCGGGTAGCTTGAGCGCAAGCCCTTGATGCCCTTACCGCGCAAACGGAAGGTCTTGCCGTGCTGTGTGCCTTCGGGGATCTCGATCTCGGCCTTGCCACCCAATGTCGGCACTTCAATCGAACCGCCCAAGGCTGCTGATGTCAGTTGTACCGGCACGGTGCAGTGCAGGTCG
>JBDKHX010000367.1:0-2768 GCA_039797415.1 Pseudomonadota bacterium
TGCCTTCCAATGGGTATTCGGTGCCATCGTCCAGCACCACGCGCACGGCTGCGGCATGTTTACCTGCCTTTTTGATCGCGCCTGACTCCATGGCCTTTTGCAGCTTGATCACGTCATTGGCAGACTGGGTGAAGTTCACATACAGGCTGTCCACCTGCTGAACAAGCGCCAACTGCGTGGCCTCACCCTGACCGACCAACGCACCTTCTGTGACCAGTGCGCGGCCGATGCGACCGGAGATCGGTGCAGTCACCGAGGCATACCCCAGGTTGATGCGTGCCGTTTGCACAGCAGCCTTGGCCGAAGCCACGTCAGCTTGTGCCTGGCGCTGTGCCACCTGGGCGTTCAAGAACTCTTGTGGGCTGATGGCCTTGGCGGCCTGCAGGGGCTGATACCGCTCGACCAGGGCGCTGGCTTGAGCCAGATTGGCTTCGGCCTTGGCTTGGGTCGCTTGGGCGCTGTCCAGTGCCGCCTTGTAGGTGCTGGCGTCAATCTGGAACAAGGCTTGGCCAGCCTTGACGTCCGCCCCTTCGGTGAACTGGCGCTTTTGCAAAATGCCCGCAACACGAGCGCGCACCTGCGCCGTACGAACCGCTTCCAGACGGCCGGGCAGCTCCGTGATCACGGGCACGCTGTCCAACTGAACCGTCACCACCCCGACCTGCGCTGGCGGCATGGCGGGCGCACCTGCTTTGGCGCCAGCCGCCCCGCCCTTACCGTCACCTTGGCCACAAGCGGCCAGCACCGATACCAACAGCGCACTCAATCCCACATGACGCAACATGGTTCACCTTCCAGAAATACTTGCCTAGTCAACAATTTGTTTGACTATACAAGTTTTTGGAAAACCTTGCTGTGCAATATGTTGTGATCAGGCTGGCGCAACCACGCCGTCAGTGGCCTCGTCCAGATCGTCATCCCCCTCCAGGTGACGGCAATCGGCCCAGGCAAGCAGACTGAATCCCTCAGGCGAGTACAGCAAGCGATTGATGCTGGCGTTGGTGATCTTCCAGGCGCGCGGCTCTTCCAGAGACACGCGGTTGGCAGCCCGATAAAAGCAGTCCAACACGCCGCCGTGTGCCACCACGGCAATGGTCTGCCCCGGGTGCTGGCTTGCCAGGTTCGTCAAGGTGGACACGCATCGGTCGTAAAACGCGGCCAGCGTTTCGCCACCGTCTGGACCATAAGCCGGGTCTCGGCCACGCCACCGGCGAGCATCGTCGGGCCACTGGCTGACGATCTCGTCATGCGTCAGGCCTTCGAGACGCCCAAAATGACGCTCACGCAGGCCATCGTGCAAGGTGACCGGCAGGTCCAACGCTTGAGAGACAGCATCGGCCGTTTCTGCCGCCCGGCTCAGGTCACTGGCATACAGGGCATGGATGCCCTCATCCACCAGCGCGCGGGCCAGGCGGTCCGCTTGCCAGCGGCCGTGGTCGTTCAAAGGAATGTCGATCTGGCCCTGAATGCGGGTTTCCAGATTCCAGGCCGTTTCGCCATGGCGAATGACCAACAGGCGGGTAACTGTGTCAGGCATGTCGACATGATGCCCGACAGTTGCTGCACCGCACAATCCCCCACCGCCGTGTCAGGCACCCCAGACGATGGGTTTACCTGCAGCCAGTGCACGCTCGATCATCAAGACCAGCGGATAGGCGTGTTTGCGCAAGCTCACCACCTCGTCCGAAAATCCCGGCTCACGCTCATCATCGTCGTCAACTTTGGGCTTGGGCACCTCATCTGAGGCACCCTTCAGGGTCACCAAAGCTTGCGCCATATCGGCAGGCTCGATGATGCCGGGCTGATTCGGTGACTTGCCCAGCAGAGCCAGAACAGCCTCTGCGGTGGCTTGCACCATCACCAGATCACCGGTTGCTTGGGACTTGAATTTGATTGCCATGATTGAATCCACCTTTGACAACCATTGTCCTCCTGGCCATCACGGTTGTGTACGCGCCGCCTCTAATTTGTCTCGGTACTGTGCAGACAGGTTTTCCAGCTTGACGCGACCGGTTTGAACCAATGGCTCGGATGCGGAGAACACTTCCAGCATGCCCTTGTTTTCATAACGGGCCAGCAGGTCTGATCCCACCTGATACAGCGCAATGTTGTCCTGACGACATTGGTCTTGCTTGGCTTGCAGCGACTGATACAAGCCCTTTTGCTCAGCCATTTGCACGCGCGCCTGATCGGTCGCGGTTTGCGACGCCAGCTTTTGCTCATCCAACTGTTTTTGCAACTGGGCCAGTTGCTCCGTCAACGCGGTTTTCTCACCCTTGAGGGTTTGAAGCTCTGCGCGCAAAGACGATGCTGCGCGAGTGGCTTGTGCCGCAGCGGCCTTGGTGGCCGAGGCTTCCGTCTTGGTTGACTTCAGCGACTGCTCCAACGCGGCCTTGTCTGCCGCAACCTTGGCTTGCGCATCGGCCTGCTCTTGCTGCAACTGGCGCAACTGCAACTTCATGCGCTTGACTTGTTCCTGGTCGCGGTCTGCAGCATGAGCCGACAGCGCCGTGCACAGAACAATGGCCCAGACCAGGCCACCCCGCACGACCGAACGTGCTTGAACTCGATCAGAAGCGAACATTGAGATCCACCTGCAAGCTGCTGACACCGTATTTGGCATCGGGGTTGAAATCATTGATCGGCGAGTCAATAGACCGTCCCGACAGATAGCGCATGCCCAATGTGGTCTGACGATACAGCCCGTAATTGAAACCCAACGTAAAGCCCTTCACGTTGGTGCCACCCAAACCCAAATCGCTATCGGT
>JBDKHX010000368.1:0-2760 GCA_039797415.1 Pseudomonadota bacterium
CCCAACAAAGCCCCCAACTTCAAGTCACCGGCCAGCATGCTGCGTAAAAATTGGCCGTAGCCCTGCGCACTGCTTTGCGCACCACCGGCCAGTTGCGGCTGGCTGTAAGACAAGTCCCAGCTTGTGCCACGTAGGTTCAGTTCACGTTTGATGGCCAATGCCAAGCCCTGGTTGTCCAAACGCCCCAGTCCCATCAACACAGCATGCTGTTGCATGTGGCCGCCGCTGTAGTAGAAATGACCGAAGGTTTCAGCATCCTGATCACCACGGTGGTTCAGCAAGCTGCCTTGGCATTGTTGAACGGTTTGCCCTTGACGGCACATGCGAAACCCACTGTAGCCGCTTTGGAAATTCAGAAACCGAACATCGTCTTGCGTCAGGCTACCGCCACGCCGCTCTGCCACATATGCGCCGTAAATCCATTTGGAGGCCGAGGCGATTGGCATCTTGGTCTGGGCCGTTGGCGCGTTACGACCGGCTTGGCCGCTGGCCAACACGCCATGCGCATCGCCCACCTCCCAGTAAAACGGTTGGGCCGCCTGGCATTCAGGCTGCGACTGGGCAACCACTTGCGCAGCCTTGATGCGGTCAACCAGGGGCACATCCGGCGTCCGAGCGTGCGCCCCCCAAGCAGTCAACAGCCCCAGGCTGGTCCATCCAATTTTGCGCAACATGCCGTGCTCATCCCATTTTTGATTTGGTGAGCCTCAACAACGCAGCACACAGCGAAATGGATGACCCCATGGACTCCATCCCCCCTAATCGGGCGATACGAGTGCTTGTTGCCTTCAAGCCGCTTTGGCCTGTTCCCCCAGGCGTTGCCGCAAGATCAAGGCCGCATCAACCATGTGTTTCAAGGCTGCTTCCGTTTCAGGCCAGGCCCGGGTCTTCAAGCCGCAGTCTGGGTTGACCCATAAGCGCTCAACAGGGATGACCTGACAAGCGCGTTCGAGCAGTCGCAGCATGGCCTCCGCACTGGGCACGCGTGGCGAATGGATGTCATACACACCCGGCCCAATGTCGTTGGGGTAGTGGAAGGCGCCAAAGCCATCCAGCAATTCCATGGCCGAGCGCGAGGTTTCAATCGTGATCACATCGGCATCCATGGCTGCGATGGCGGGCAAGATGTCATTGAATTCCGAATAGCACATGTGGGTGTGAATCTGGGTTTCATCTCGCACACAAGCCGCTGAGATCTTGAACACCTTCACGGCCCATTGCAGATAGGCATCCCAATCGCAGCGCCGCAAGGGCAGGCCCTCACGGAAGGCGGGTTCGTCAATCTGGATGATCTGGATGCCCGCCTTTTCCAGGTCTGACACCTCTTCGCGGATGGCCAAGGCCAATTGCAACGCAGTGGTCGAGCGCGGCTGGTCATTGCGCACGAAGGACCACTGCAACATGGTCACCGGGCCTGTCAGCATGCCCTTCATGAGCCGGTCCGTCAGCGATTGGGCAAAGCGGGTGGTTTCAACCGTCATGGGCTCTGGTCGGAAGACATCACCGTAAATGATGGGCGGCTTGACGCAGCGCGACCCGTAGCTTTGCACCCAACCGTTTTCCGTGAAGGCATAGCCCCACAACTGCTCGCCAAAGTACTCGACCATGTCGTTGCGCTCGGCCTCGCCGTGCACCAACACGTCCAGGCCCAGCTCTTCTTGCTTGCGCACTGCCAGGGTGATTTCGTCACGCATGTTGTGCAGGTAATCCACCGCTTTGATCTCACCTTTTTTGTAGGCGGATCTGGCTTGCCGAATGGCCGAGGTTTGCGGGAAGGAGCCAATGGTCGTGGTGGGCAACAAGGGCAAACACAAGGCCTCACGCTGGGCTTGGGCACGCTGCGCAAAGGGGCTGTGGCGCTCGGCCATGTCGTCGTTGACCCGAGCCAGACGTTTTTGCACCAGTTCATTGCGCACCCGTTTCGATTGCGCGCGTGATTGCTGAGCCGCATCGGATGCCTGCAAGGGCTCAGCGATGAATGCAGCACCGTTTTGCAGGCCTTGGCCCAACAAGGCCACTTCCTGGACCTTTTCTGTGGCGAATGCCAGCCAGGATCGGATCTCGGCGTCCAGTTTGTTTTCAGCCTGCAAACTCACCGGCACGTGCTGCAGGGAGCATGACGACGCCACCCACAATCGATCGCCCAACTGGGCCTGGATGTCTTCCAACTGCTTGAATGTTTGGCGCAAGTCTGTGCGCCAGATGTTGCGGCCATCGACCACACCGACAGACAACACCGCCTGTGCGGGCAGAACCTGCAACCAAGCAGCCAATTGTTCAGGTGCGCGCACCAGGTCGATGTGAAAGCCTTGTACGGGCAACTGACAGGCCAAAGCCGCGTGGTCGGCGGCAGATTCAAAGTAGCTGGCCAACAAGATGTTCAACTGGACATCGGCCAATTCAGCATAGGCTGGCGCAAAGGCCGCGCGCCAAGTGGCATCCAGATCCAGCCCCAAGATCGGCTCATCCAACTGCACCCACTGCACGCCTTGTTGCTTGAGCTTTTGGAAAATGCGCGCGTAAGCCGTCACCAACTGCGGCAGCAAGGTCAAGCGGTCAAAGCCGCCCACATGGGTCTTGGCCAGGTACAAAAAAGTGACGGGTCCAATCAAGGCTACCTTGGTTGGCAAGCCTTGTTGCAAGGCCTCGTCCACTTCGTCAAACAACCAGTTCACCCCACCATCAAAGCGTGTGCTCGGGGCCAGCTCTGGCACCAGGTAGTGGTAGTTGGTGTCAAACCATTTGGTCATCTCCATGGCC
>JBDKHX010000369.1:0-2760 GCA_039797415.1 Pseudomonadota bacterium
CGACGAAATCAGTTTTCTTCGGAAATAGCCCGTAAATAGACAGAACGGCCCCGGATTTGCCCAACGAGGTATTTTTCCAGTGTTGAAGTGACTCTTTACTGTACTCTTTAGTAAGCGGGTGGCCAACACAGGTTGACGCACAGGTGCCGTGATGGCACAGGGTCGCAGTTACGCTGGTGTCGACTGCCAGCGATGCGGCAACAACTCTTCAATCTGGCTGTTCTTGTGCGTAGGCAGGCGCGCCAGCACATCTTTGAGATAGGCATACGGATCATGCCCGTTGAGCTTGGCGCTCTGAATCAAACTCATCACCGCCGCCGCACGCTGGCCCGCACGCAAGGAGCCAGCGAATAACCAGTTGTTTCTACCAATGGCAATCGGGCGAATCTGATTCTCGATCCAGTTGTTATCGATAGGCAATTGCCCATCATCCAAAAACTGCGTCAGTGCCCCCCAGCGCTTGAGGCTGTAATCAAGCGCCTTGGCAGTCGCCGAGCCGTCCGTGATTTTCTGGCGCTGCAACAGCATCCACTCTTGAAATGCGTTCGCCAGAGGTTTGGACTTGGCTTGGCGGATTTGCAACCGTTCATCGGCGCTGAGGTGTTTCACCTCACGCTCTACGTCATAGAGTTGACTGATGTACGCGCACGCCTGCCCGGCAACCTGGCTCTTGGCTGCCACATGCAAATCAAAGAACTTGCGACGCGAGTGCGCCATGCATCCCGCCTCCGTGATGCCACTTGCAAATCCCGCCTTGTACCCCGCGTAATCGTCGCACACCAGGCTGCCTCTCCATTCGCCCAGGAATGTTCTGCAATGCTCACCCGCGCGTGATTCGCAAAAGTCGTAGACCACCGCCTTCAAATCGGCAAAGGCTCCCGGCGCATAAGCCCAAAGGTAAGCCCGGTGTGTCTTCTTGTTGCCGGGTTTGAGCATTTGCACCGGCGTCTCGTCGGCATGCACAACCGAGTGGCTGAGAATCTGTGCTTTGAGGGCATCCACCAGCGGCTGCAACTGCACGCCACAAATGCCCACCCATTGGGCCAAGGTCGAGCGTGGCAGCGCCACACCGGCGCGGCCAAAAATGTGTTCCTGGCGGTACAGCGGCAAATGATCGCTGAATTTGGCCACCAGCACCTGGGCCAGCAAGCCAGCGGTGGGGATGCCCTTGTCAATGATCTGGGCTGGCACCGGTGCTTGGGTCAGGGTTTCACAGTCGGCACAGGCCCACTTGCCACGGATATGCTGCTCCACCGTGAACACGCCCGGTGTGTAGTCCAGCTTCTCAGAGACATCTTCGCCGATACGCTTCAATTGGCAGCCGCATTGACAGGTGGTGGAGTCGGGTTCGTGATGGATGTCTACGCGGGCAAGGCCTGCGGGTAGCGCCGTACGTTTGGGTTGCTGGCGGGGTGCGGATTCGGTCTTGGCAACAGGTGCTATTGCGTTGAGCTCTTCTTCAATGGCTGCGATGTCAGCGTCAATCGTCTCTTCGATCAAGCTAATCTGCGTCCCATTGAGCTGCTCGCTGGAACGACCGAATTTCCAGCGTTTGAGGGTTGAGAGTTCGTGGGTGAGTTTGTCGATCTTGGCCTGGCGGTACAGGATGTCGCTGTCTTTGGCGGCGATGACACCAGCGTGCTGCTGGTTTTGCAGGGCCATCTTGGCGATCAAATCTTGAACCAGTTCGCGCAGTTGTTCTGCGTTCAAACTGGGGAGAGATTCAAGGGCTACGACCATGCATAGTAGTGTGCCCGTGAGAACTATTTATTGCTATTGGCGCATGCCCTAATTGACTCAAAAAGGATAGCAACTCAACATTGCATCACCTGGGGAAGTGGTCGTTTGCAACCGAATTGATAGTCGATTTGCCCCCCAAAAAACCATCACACGAGCGTGATAATTCCGCCATCGCCAATGCGACTCCACGGCAAGCCCAGCACCAGCGCATCCAGTTGTGGGCGAGTCAAACTGACCTGCGTTTGCCCCACCGAGTTTGGCCAAGCAAAGTGTCCTTGGTGCAGCCGCCGGGCGGCCAGCCAGAAACCAATGCCATCGTGTACCAGTACCTTCATGCGGTTAGCACGTTGGTTGGCAAAGAGGTAGGCGGTGTGGGGATGGGCTGCGCCGAAGACGGTGATGACGCGCGCCAGGCACGAATCAAAACCGCTTCGCATGTCCAGCGGTTGTGTGGCAATCCACACGGCATCAATGCGGATCATGCCAGCACCTCGCGCAGCCACTGGGCGCATTGGCTGGATGCTTGCAGGGGCCAGTGAATTTGCACGGTGGTGGCGCCGTGCTGGAGTTCGATGCGGATGTCAGCTGAGAGCGTGTTGGATGCTGGTGATGCGGGGTCAAGTCGCACGGGTACGAAGCCTGGGTTGCCATGGACTGGTGCCAATGCTTTGGAGGTCTTTGTTCGCCCAGAGTCGCTGCGCGGTGAAGACTGAACCACCCAGCGACGAACCAGGTTGGCGTTGAGGCCGTTGGATAGCGCGATGGCCGCCGTTGAGACGCCTGGCGCAAGACAAGCTGCGACCACTTGGCGTTTGAAGTCATTGCTGTAGCGCCCGCGCCGTCGACCCGAGTGCGGCATTTGAATTTCTGGAGTGTGCATGTGTCCACCTGAGTTGAAGTGGACACGATGCTCCTAAGAATTACGCAGGCCAGCAAGATGACTTCGCCACCCGCTTACGATGACGTCACTCGACCGCTGCTGGACAGCCAACTCGACGACATTACCCTTGGCTACGCAAT
>JBDKHX010000370.1:0-2752 GCA_039797415.1 Pseudomonadota bacterium
CGAGTTGAAGATCGGTCAACCGATTCGCGAATACGCCATGCAGTCGCACCTGACCAAGCGTGGCACCCCCACCATGGGCGGTGTGTTGATCTTGTTGTCCATTGCCATCTCAACCCTGTTGTGGTTTGACTGGTCCAACCGCTTTGTCTGGATCGTCATGATCGTGACCACAGGCTTTGGTGCCATTGGTTGGGTGGATGACTGGCGCAAGGTGGTCAACAAAGATCCTGAAGGCATGCCATCGCGCGAGAAGTATTTCTGGCAATCGCTGATCGGTCTGTTGGCAGCTCTGTACTTGGCCTTCAGCGTGTCTGAGACCAACAACATCCGCGTGCTGGAGTTGTTCTTCCGTTGGATCGGGTCGGGCTTTTCCAATGACCTGCCCCCCAAGGCGGACTTGATTGTTCCATTTTTCAAGACCATCAGCTACCCGCTGGGCGTCTGGGGCTTCATTGCCTTGAGCTACATCGTGATCGTGGGCACCAGCAATGCCGTCAATCTGACCGACGGTCTGGATGGCTTGGCCATCATGCCTGTGGTGATGGTGGGCGCTGTGATGGGCATCTTCTGTTATGTCACAGGCAATGCCATCTTTGCCAAGTACCTGATCCTGCCGCACATCCCTGGTGCAGGCGAGTTGATGATTTTCTGCGCAGCCATGTGCGGTGCCGGTTTGGCCTTCTTGTGGTTCAACGCATATCCCGCTGAAGTGTTCATGGGGGACGTCGGCGCCTTGGCCTTGGGTGGCGCGCTTGGCACGATCGCTGTGATCGTGCGTCAAGAAATCGTGCTGTCGATCATGGGTGGCGTCTTCGTGCTCGAAGCCCTGTCTGTGATGCTGCAAGTCGGCTATTTCAAATACACCAAGAAGAAGTTTGGCGAGGGCCGTCGCATCTTGTTGATGGCGCCTTTGCATCACCACTTTGAAAAGTCTGGCTGGAAAGAGACGCAAGTCGTGGTCCGCTTTTGGATCATCACCATGCTGCTGTGCTTGCTGGGCCTGTCAACCTTGAAGTTGCGCTGATCGATCATGCATTACCTACGTGACCTCACCGTGCTGATCCTGGGTCTGGGAGACTCAGGTCTGGCCATGGCTCGCTGGACTGCGCGCTGTGGGGCGCAGGTGCGCGTAGCCGATACACGTGAGGCACCTCCGCAAGCTGCCACCTTGGCTCAGGACGTGCCTGCCGCCACGCTGCATCATGGTTTGGCTGTGTCCTTACTCGATGGTGTCAACCTGGTCTTGAAGAGCCCCGGTTTGATGCCCAATGCGCCTGACGTGTCGGCGTTGTTGAACGCCGCTGCTGAGCGCGGCATCCCCGTTCGCGGTGAGTTGTCCTTGTTCGCATCAGCCTTGGCTGATCTCAAGGCAGACATGCGCTATGCCCCCAAAGTGGTCGCCATCACGGGTACAAACGGGAAGACCACGACCACGTCCTTGACCGCTCAGTTGATTGAGCGATGTGGCAAGCGCGTGGGAATGGCCGGCAACATCGGCCCGACCTTGCTGGACACCTTGCGCCTGGCCTTGGATCAAGAGCCTGAGCAAGAGTTGGAGCCCATCGAGCCTGAGCAATTGCCCTTGCCCAATATTGAGCAAGGTGTCTCGCCGATTGCCGCTGACGACGAGGTGGGTGACGAACAGCAAGAGCCGGTCGGCAACACGGAAGCAGCAGAGTCCATCGTTGAGCCTGCCTCTGATGAGCCTGCAGAGGCCGCCGCTACCGAAGCCTTGACTGATGACCCCGATGCACCCTTGGTCGTGTTGGCTCCGCCTGCGCCCAAAGAGCCGGTGTTCGAAGTGCTGCCGGATGTGTGGGTGCTGGAGTTGTCCAGCTTCCAGTTGGATGGGGTGAGCAACTTTGAGCCTGATGCCTCTGTGGTGTTGAACATCACCCAGGATCACCTGGACTGGCATGGCAGCATGAAAGCCTATGCCGACGCCAAGGCCCGCATTTATGGCAAGAACGCCATCATGGTGATCAACCGTGATGACGATGTGGTCGCAGCCATGGTGCCTCCGCCAGAGGTGATCAAGTCCACGGTGCGTGGTCGCCCAGCCAAGCAAATTCACCGCAATGTGGTGCGATTTGGTCTGGATGCCCCCAAGAAGCCTGGCGACTTTGGCCTGGTCAATGAGTCCGGCATGGCCTGGTTGGTGCGCGCGATGGAGTTGGACCCCACCATCAAGCTGAAAAAGGGCGAAGAGGCCGAGATCATCTTGCAACGCTTGATGCCAGCGGATGCTTTGCGCATTCGTGGTCGTCATAACGCATCGAATGCTTTGGCTGCTTTGGCCTTGGCCACGGCCATCGGCTGCCCCCTGGCGCCCATGCTGCATGGCCTGCGTGAATACCGAGGTGAGCCGCATCGTGTCGAGCACGTGGCCACCGTTGGCGGTGTCGATGCCATTGATGACAGCAAGGGTACGAATGTGGGCGCCACCGTGGCAGCCTTGCTCGGCTTGGGTTCAGACCTGTCGCCCGGCAAGCTGGTCATCATCTTGGGCGGCGACGGTAAAGGCCAGGAATTCGCCCCCCTGGCGGAGCCCGTCGGCCGCGTTGCGCGTGCCGTTGCCTTGATTGGTCGTGATGCCCAGACCATTGGGCAGACACTGGCCAGCGTGACCAATGCTGCCGGTGAGGCTTTGCCGACAGAAAGCTTTACAACGCTGGAAGACGCTACCCGTTGGGCGTTTGCGCAGGCCAAGGCGGGTGATGCTGTGTTGTTGAGTCCCGCGTGCGCCAGTTTG
>JBDKHX010000371.1:0-2743 GCA_039797415.1 Pseudomonadota bacterium
ACGCTGGACGAATACCGCAAGTACATCGAAAAAGATGCCGCGCTGGAGCGCCGCTTCCAAAAGATCCTCGTGGGTGAGCCCACTGTGGAGGCGACCATCGCCATCTTGCGTGGCTTGCAAGAAAAGTACGAAGTGCACCATGGCGTCGAGATCACCGATCCAGCCATCGTGGCTGCGGCGGAGCTGTCAAACCGCTACATCACCGACCGCTTCCTGCCCGATAAGGCCATTGACCTGATCGACGAAGCCGCGGCCAAGATCAAGATCGAACTGGACTCCAAGCCTGAGGTGATGGATCGCTTGGACCGTCGCATGATTCAGCTGCAAATTGAGCGTGAGGCGGTCAAACGCGAAAAGGATGAGGCGTCGTTGAAGCGCTTTGAATTGCTCAACGAGGAAATCGCCAAGCTGCAAAAGGAAATCGCCGACCTGGACGACATCTGGAAGGCTGAAAAGGCCCAGGCCCAAGGCAGTCAGGTGGTGCGCGAAGAGGTCGACAAAGTGCGTCAGAAGATCGAAGAGCTGACGCGCAAGGGTGACTTCAACAAGGTGGCCGAGTTGCAATACGGCAAGTTGCCTGAGTTGGAAAAGCGACTGAAAGAGGCGCAGGACAAGGAAAACGCCAAGGGCAAGGCTGGCAAGGAAGGGGCCGGGCGGCCTCAACTGCTGCGCACGCAAGTGGGCGCGGAAGAGATCGCCGAAGTGGTGGCGCGTGCTACCGGCATCCCGGTGTCCAAGCTGATGCAAGGCGAGCGTGACAAGCTGCTGGCCATGGAAGACAAGTTGCACGACCGCGTGGTGGGCCAGCAAGAGGCGATCGTAGCCGTGTCCGACGCCATCCGCCGTTCGCGTGCAGGTTTGTCTGATCCGAATCGTCCGTACGGCTCCTTCCTGTTCCTGGGCCCTACCGGCGTGGGCAAGACCGAGTTGTGCAAGGCCTTAGCGGGCTTCCTGTTTGACAGCGAAGACCACCTGATCCGCATCGACATGAGCGAGTTCATGGAGAAACACTCCGTCAGCCGCTTGATCGGTGCGCCTCCGGGCTATGTGGGCTATGAAGAAGGCGGCACCTTGACCGAGGCCGTACGCCGCAAGCCCTATAGCGTGGTGTTGCTCGATGAGGTCGAAAAAGCGCACCCTGATGTGTTCAACGTGCTGCTGCAAGTGCTGGACGACGGTCGCCTCACAGACGGGCAGGGCCGCACGGTGGACTTCAAGAACACGGTGATCGTGATGACCTCCAACCTGGGGTCACACCACATCATGCAAATGGCCGGGCAACCAGCGGAAGAGATCAAGGACGCCGTCTGGGTGGAGGTCAAGCAGCACTTCCGTCCTGAGTTCTTGAACCGCATTGATGAGGTGGTGGTGTTCCACGCCTTGGACATGGCCAACATCCAATCCATTGCCAAGATCCAGTTGAAGGGGCTGGAAGGGCGTATGGCTCAGTTGGAGATGAAGCTGGATGTGTCCAACGAAGCTTTGATCGAGTTGGCCAAGGTCGGATTCGATCCGGTCTTTGGCGCACGGCCGCTCAAGCGCGCCATCCAGCAGCGGATCGAGAACCCGGTCGCCAAGCTGATTTTGCAAGGCAAATTCGGGCCCAAGGATGTGATCCCAGTGACGGTGGGCGAGGGTGGCGAGTTCCACTTCGAACGGGTGGTTCACTGAAACAGGGGGCTTAGGCCCCCTTTTTGTTGCTCTTATTTCAGGCAGTGAACTGACACCATTGATCTAGTGGTTTGTCTGGTTGATGACCGAATTCCCGGGGTGTCAAATGACGACAAACATAAATCGGAGGTCGTCATGCGTTCCTGTCATGTGGGTTTGTCTCGTTTTTCAGCTGTTGTAACCTCATCGCTGCTTGGCGTGGCGTTCACCGCGCCAGCTCATGCTGCGTTGCAAGGCCGCGATGTCGACAAGGACGCTTCGAATGGCTTTGAGGCCTATTACGACACCGTGTTGGACATCACTTGGCTGGCGGATGCCAATTACGCCAAAACCTCGGGCGCATTTGCTGAGGCCTTCCCAACGGGGGGGATGTGGTGGAATTTTGCGGTGAGCTGGACACAAAACCTGGAATTTTTTGGTGCGACAGATTGGCGCTTGCCCAAAGTCATCTCCAAAATCAGTTCGGGCACCTTGGCTGATGTGTCTGCAGGCCGTGGCGCGACCGCTTTGGAGAGCGAGCTGGGCTATATGTACTACACCCATCTGCGCCTGGGCGGCAATCCAACCCCCTCCTCGGGGACGATTACGCTGGGTAGTGTCCCTGGTGGTTACATCAAGAATTTTGTAGCCGACCTGTATTGGACAGGCGATACCTTTGCCGGCAACCCTACTTTGGCATGGGGTTTGTGGACGTCCTATCCTTTTGCGGGCTCTCAAGCGTACGTGCCTAAGGTTTTGCCGGAGTACGCCTGGGCTGTGCATGATGGCGACCCATTTGGCGTGAAGGTCATTCCAGATACGCCGCTGCCAGCCGTTGATGAGCCCTCTACCGCCATGTTGTTGTTGGCCGGTTTGGGTGTGGCTGCACACATGCTTCGCCAGCGCAAGGGCATCAAGCGGTCGGCACAAGCCTTGGCTTGATCTTCATCGTCTCGCCGATGGCCAGCACCACAAAGTCTTGCGGTGCGAGGCTTGCGGCTTGTCGTGCCTTGGCCAATTCACGCGGTGGTTCGTCCAGAGCCTCATCCGTCAGCTGAAACGTGCCCCAGTGCACCGCCATGGCGCGTTGGCA
>JBDKHX010000372.1:0-2722 GCA_039797415.1 Pseudomonadota bacterium
CGTGGTTTTGCCCGAGCCGGTTGGGCCCACGCACAAGATCATGCCGTAGGGGCGCTCCATGGCCTCTTGTAATCGACTGAGGTTGACCGCGCTCAGGCCAATTTTGTCCAGCGGCAGCGGTTTGGCTGAAGCCAGAATCCGCATCACCACGTCTTCCAGACCGTTGTTGGTCGGGATGGTTGCCACACGCAGTTCCAGCTTGTACTGGGGGACGAATTTGGCAAAATTGATCTTGCCGTCTTGCGGTTTGCGGCGCTCTGAAATATCCAGATCACACATGATCTTCAGGCGCGCCACCATCGCGTTGCGATAGTTGTGAGGCAGCTCCAGATAGGGCAACAAGGCACCATCCTTACGGAAGCGAATTTTGACCTTCTCACGCCCCGGGTAGCACTCCACATGGATGTCAGACACCCCTTGGGTGTAGGCCTCGACAATCATGGTGTTGATCAAGCGCACCAGTGAGTTGTCACTTTGCTCAATGGCTTGATCTTCTTCGCGGTTGTTGGCGTCGCGATTGGCTTCCAGATCGGCCACCAACTGGATGGAATCGACAGACTCCATCTCAAACGAAGGCGCCTCATCACCAAAGCGAACGGGGTGGTTGCCCACATCCGCACCGATGTTGGAATAAGCATCCCGGATCGCCCATTCGATCTGGCTGTGCTGCGCCAAGACCGGCACGATCTTGCATTGCGTGATGAATTCCAGCTCGGCCAAAGTCAGGCGTTTGCTGGGGTCTTCCACCGCCACGATCAAGGTGGTGTCACGCAACAACAAGGGCACCACGCTCAGACGTGTCGCCACCTGGAAAGGCACCTTCAGCAAGGCATCCACTTCGGCCTGAAATTTCTCCAGGTTGACCAAGGGGTAGCCCATTTTGCGGGCCAATGCCGTTTGCAGATCATCGCGAGAGACGAGCCCCATCTTGATCAACAACTCGCCCAGCGGGATACCGCGATCACGTTGTTGCTGCTGCAAGGCGTCTTGCAATTCAGCCTCGGTGATCATGCCCATGGCGGTCAAGGCTTCGCCGATGCGCACCATTGGCATGGAGCTTTGCTGCTCAATGGCATGCAACAGTTGGTCGGCGGTGACCACCTGTTTGGTCAGCAAGATTTCGCCCAGTTTTTGACTGCGCATGCGCGCCTGCGCGTCCACCGCGTGGTCAATTTGTTCCAGTGTGGCAGCCTTGGTGTCAATCAAGACCTCACCCAGGCGCGGGCCGTATTCGACTCGGTCCAGCGCATCGTGCGGGATGAACAAGCGGGACACCGTGCCATCTGCATCCAAAGGCGGAAACAGAAACAAGCCAAAGGGCGAGTCCACATGCCCCATGGTGTGGCCGCGCATCAGCGAGCCATCTTTCAGCCAGACACGGTAGTCGGTGTTCATGCGCTGGTCCAACACGGCGGCGTGTGGGTCCAAATCAGCGGTGATGACCGATGCTTTGAATGGCCGTGTCAACAGCAAAGACCGGAACTGACCAAACCGCAAAGGCATGGTGGTACGCGATGGCGGCACCTGCACCTGCGCAACCTGTTGATCGGGCACGAAGAACACCAAACGGCCCCGCATGACACGACCATTCAGGCCGACGATGTCACAGGCTTCATGCTCGATTTGAGGAACGGGCTGGGGGTAGCACGCAAACGGTGGCGTTGGCCAGCGAAACACGCCTGAATCATGCCCATTTGCATCAGGGTCAACCAATGACAGTGGAGGCTGGGACGTGTCGGACATGGCAGGCGGTTTGATCCAATTTAACCCCTACCATCTTATGAAAAACACGCCCAAATGATCCCGACAACAAGGGGCCAAACGCCCCATTGTTGTCGCAGGTCAGCAGCGATCAGAAATCGTTCGGACGGAAGTTGATCTCAAACGGGCAAGGCACCCGCTTGTGTTCGTCCAAAGGCAAAACCTGGGTACGCTCCAAAGCGCGGATCACGGCTTGGTCCCACTGTTGGTTGCCGGAAGCGGCAATCACCGTGCTGCGGGTAATGCGGCCATCCGCGGCGCACTCCACCTTGACCAAAGCAGCTGGATTGCCATCCACCCCATCGCGTGGGAACACGATGTTGGATTTGACCCGCGCCACGATGCGACCAATGTAGCTGTCGCTCAAACCGGCCGACGAAATTTGGTCCTGCGCCAGATTGCGCATCAGGCGGTCCAAGTTGGCGCGCCGCTGAGCGGCCAGCTTCTCGGCATCGGCTTTGGCTTGCGCGTCTGCCGCAGCCTTGGCTTTGGCCTCGGCCTTGGGGTCGACAACAGGTTTAGCCGGTTTGGTATCCGTTTTGACGGGGGCCTTCTTAGGCGGATCAGGCAGGAAAACCTCTTTGGGTTTGGGCTCCTTCTTGGGGTCCTTCTTCAGAGGCTTCTTGTCCTCTTTCTCCACCTTGGGTTTGGGTACTTTCGGCTTGACAGGCACGATGGCCATGTCGGCAGGCTTGTCAGCCGGTTTCTCAACCGCAGGCTCAGGCTCGACGGGCTTGGGCGGCAGCACCACAGGCGGAGGAGGAACCGGCACCGGTGGCACGACGTCCTCGATCTTGGGCACCTCGGTCCACATTTCAGCCTCAACGGCAGCTGGCGGCGGCTGGATCTTCCAGTTCACACTCAGCGCCAATCCGCCGATCAGGAACAAGTGAATGAAAAAAGCCATGGCCAAGCCAGGCTTCCAGCCGCCCGCATCTTGCGGACGAAACTGAGAAGACTC
>JBDKHX010000373.1:0-3027 GCA_039797415.1 Pseudomonadota bacterium
GGGCAGGCTGGCCCATTGGGTTTGTTCGCGGATGCGTTGTGAGGCGGTGTAGCCGTCCATCACGGGCATCTGGCAGTCCATCAGCACGCCATCAAAGGGGCCTTCGGTGGCCAGTTTGTCCAGGGCCTCTTGGCCGTTCAATGCGGTGACCACGGTCAGGCCTGCGCGCTCCAACAGGTCGCATGCCAGTTCCTGGTTCAGGGGTTGGTCCTCTACCAGCAGCACCCGGGCGCCTGCCAGCTGGCGCTGGGCTTTTTGCAAGATCAGGTTGCCGTTGCGCGGGGTGGGGGCAGGGGCCATCTGGTGTCCCAATGAATGGGCCAGGGTGTCCAACAAAGTGGAGGGCGTCACGGGTTTGGTGATGACGCCAGCCAGCCCCACGCCTTGTGCGGCTTTGATGGCTTCGTCGCGTGCAAAGGCGGTGACCAGCAGCACGCAAGGGCGGTGCTCGGGCGGCATCTCCAGGGCCCTTTTGGCAAAGGTGATGCCGTCCATGCCTGGCATCTTCCAGTCGGTCAGCAAGATGTGGTGAGGCTGTTGGGCTTGATGTGCCTGGTCCATCATGGCCAGGGCTTGTTCACCGCTGCTGGCCACATCCACATTGAAGCCCAGGCGGCGTGTCATTTCACCCAGCACTTCACGTGCAGCGGGGTTGTCGTCGACCAGCAGGGCGCGCTTGCCTTGCAGTTCACTGGCCAGCAAGGCGCGGCGGTTGGGCGCCTGTTTTTGCAGGCCAAAGCGTGCCGTGAAATGGAAGGTGGAGCCGTGGCCGGGTTGGCTGTCTACCCAGATCTGGCCGGCCATCAACTCGGTCAGTTGTTTGGAGATGGTCAAACCCAAACCGGTGCCACCAAATTGGCGTGTGGTGGAGCTGTCGCCTTGGGTGAAGGGTTGGAACAGGCGATCGAGCTGTTCGGTGTTCATGCCGATGCCGGTGTCGCGTACCCAGAAGTGCAGGGTGACGTCTTGCGGCTCCATGCGTTGCACTTCACAGCCGATCAGGATCTCGCCCTTGGCGGTGAACTTGATGGCGTTGTTGCCCAGGTTGATCAGGATCTGGCCCAGGCGGGTGGGGTCACCGATCAGGCCTGTGGGGATGTCCGGCGGGGCGGTGAACAACAGCTCCAAGCCCTTTTCTTCGGCTTTGACACCCAGGACGTCGGCCATGTTGCTGATGACCGATTCAAGTTGGAAGTCCGTGGTCTCCAGCTCTAGCTTGCCAGACTCGATCTTGGAGACATCCAGCACGTCGTTGAGGATTTGCAGCAGGTTGCTGGCAGCACGGTGTGCTTTGTCGACGTAGTTGCGTGCGCGGTCAGGCAGCTCGTCCATCAAGGCCAGATGGGTCATGCCCAATACGGCGTTCATGGGGGTGCGGATTTCGTGGCTCATGTTGGCCAGGAAGCGCGACTTGGCATGGGCTGCCGTTTCCGCCGCGTGCTGGGCCAGCAGGTTGGCTGCCTGCGTTTGTTTGCGAGCGGTGATGTCCTGGATGATGGCGCATTCTTGTGGTTTGCCATCCACCACAAAGGGGATGGCAACGACTTCTGCGTCAAAGGCGGTACCGTCCAGTCGGGTGTAGCGCCATTCGAATTGCACCACTTCGCCGCGTCGGAGTTTGTCCACGAAGGTGGCGCGTTTGGCCTCCAGCGTGTCCTCATCCATGTAGGGGCTCATCGGGGGCAATTGGGGTTTGAGGCCCAGCAATGTGGACTCGTCTGTAGCGCCAAACAGGGTCAAGGCAGCCTGATTGCAGCGGGTGACGGCGAGTTGCTCGTCGTAGTAGATGAATGCCAACGGTGAGTTGGCAAACACGGCTTCTGATTGGGCGCTGAGGTGTTTGCTTTCGGTGATGTCAGCCCAGTAGCCGTTGTAGATGGTGCTGCCGTCGGGCTGGGGTGAGGCCAGGCTTTCGCAGCGTATCCATTGGATGCGGCCTTTGTGCTGGACAGAAAATTCGACCGCTTCGGTGGGCGGATACGGTGTGGGCAGTTGCGCCAGGCGCCAGGCCCAGGTGGGGTCCTCTTGCAGCACCGTGGCGTTGATGCCCAGGCGTTCGTTCAGCTCGCTGCCGATGAAGGTGAATTGGCCGACCCCTTTGGCCGGTTGTTGATACCGGAATACCGTCAGTGGCAAAGCATGAGCCATGTCCTCCAGCTCTTTTTGGGCATCCGTGAGGTCTTGAATGCGCTGGGCGCGTTGATTGCGGAACCCCAGGAAGGCATAACCCATGAACAGGATCAGCACCATGCCAGAGCCCCAGCCGGCGATGACGGTGGCCTCCCCTTCCATCGGGATCAGTGTCCAGACGGTGAGGTGACCGTAGTCCAATGGGGAGGACAAGGCCATGTAGCGAGCGCCGCCCTTTTTGACGATGGTGGTGACCTTTTTGCCGATGCGCAGGGTGTCAAATTCCCAGCCGAGATGACGGGGTACGGTTTGGTACAAGCTCCGGTAGGTGGTGTCGCTGATGGCTTGAGTCGCAGGGGTTTCAATGCGGCCCAGCAGGTCTCGTGCTTCGTTGGTCATCAAGACCACGCCGTGTGTGTCTGTGACAAACAGGTGGCGCTGTGCATCACCAAACAAGCGCATCATGGCTTGTGGTTCTTGTTTGACGATGACCACCCCTGTGGGCTCGTCCGCTGCGCCGACGCGCGCTGAAAAATAGAACCCCGGCACCTTGGTGACTTTGCCGACCAGAAACTGTGTGCCGCTTCCGCTCGACGGGTGCGGCGGTTGCCGCCGATGTTGTTGACGGCGGTTTCAAACAAGCTGTCGGCAATGATGGTGCCGAAGGGGTCGGTCAGGTAGATCTGCGTGACCTGGAAGTCGATCGCTGTTTCGCGCAGGGTGCCGCTGATGTCCCGGACTTCGGGTCTTTGTGTGAGCGCTTTGGTCAGTTCTGCTCGTTCCGCATCTGACATGGCCGACGACCACTCAATCTGCATGGTCGACAGGAACTGGTTGATGGCGTTTTGTCGACCCAAGGCCTTGGGCAGGGCGCTGAGTTGCTGGAAGGTGACGCCC
>JBDKHX010000374.1:0-3652 GCA_039797415.1 Pseudomonadota bacterium
CACACCGTCACGGTGTGCGCCTTCAGGCGTTGGGCGGCCAATGCCACCCGTCGTGTCGACACGGAACTGGTGGGCCTCAATGAACCATTGCTTGGCAGGTTTGGCCTGCGCCAGTAACAAGCCCAGTTGTCGGATCAGGGCTTGCCAGGCTGGGTGGGATGAAATGGTGGCCTCGATCGGCTCAAACCAGCGCTCAAAGCCGCCGTGCAGTGCGTTGTAGATCACCGGTTGCCAGTGGGCGCGGTGTGGCACCAAGGTCAGCTGGTCTGCGTCAACGTCCAGCACATAGCTGTCATGGCGTCTGAATCGGTAATGCCCGCCATCGCGCAAGTGGGCGTCCGCTGGCAGGCGGTTCCAGCTGTCGTGCAAAAACTGTGTGGCTTCAGGTGTGGCGCCCACCCAGGGCAGCAGGGTGTCGGGCTTCAACAAGGCCCAACCTTGATCACTCAATGCTGCGGGTGCAGACGCCAGTTTCGTCGCAGGAACCAGATCCATCGTTCAAAAATCAGTCTTTCGGAATCTGGCGAGGCCTGCCTTCCGAGTCAATGGCCACATAGGTCACCTTGGCTTCGGTCACTTTGACCAGGAAGGGCGCAGACGGGTTGCGTTCTGCCCAGGCTTCTACGTGGACGGTGACGGAAGTATTGCCGACCTTTTCCACGCGGGCATAGATCGAGAGCAAATCCCCTACAGAAACTGCGGACCGGAACACGAATTCATTGACGGCCACGGTGGCGACACGGCCTCTGGCCACGCGCGCGGGCAGCACGCAGCCGCCCAAGTCGATCTTGGCCATGATCCAGCCGCCAAAGATGTCTCCGTTGCCGTTGGCATCCTCGGGCATGGGCATGACCCGCATGACCAGCTCCATTTCTGGGTGCAGTTCGGTCGGGGTCAAAAGGGTATTGGGGCGGGGCAGGATGGTCATTGGGAATACAGCAGACAATGAGGGGTGTCCAAATCAGACAATATATTGTTCCAGAATGCGGCGCCACGCACACACTCCTCCTTCAGATAACCAGACTTCTTCCTCGGTTTCCCCTCGTTCTGACCGGGAAACCCTCTCTCGCCTGTGGCCCTACCTGTGGCAATACAAGTGGCGGGTGATGCTGGCCTTGGGCTTCATGGTGGGCGCCAAGGTGGCCAACGTGGGCGTGCCGCTGTTGCTCAAGGACCTGATTGACCGCTTGGCCCCGCACCCCACGGCGGCGCAAGTCATGCTGGTGGTGCCGACGGGGTTGCTCATCGCTTACGGCTTGCTGCGCCTGTCGACCTCGCTGTTTGCCGAGTTGCGTGAGCTGGTATTTGCCAAAGCCACCGAGGGTGCGGCTCGCTCGATCTCTTTGAAGGTGTTCTCGCACCTGCATGCGCTCAGCCTGCGCTTCCACCTGGAGCGCCAAACCGGCGGCATGACACGAGACATCGAGCGCGGCACACGCGCCGTGCATTCGCTGATCTCATATTCGCTGTACAGCATCATCCCGACCTTGATCGAGGTGGCCTTGGTGCTGTCTTTGCTGGCCATCAAATTTGATGTCGTTTTTGCCTGGATCACCTTGACCGCGCTGGTTTTGTACGTGGCGTTTACCGTGTTCGTGACCCAATGGCGCACGCAATACCGCAAGGTGATGAACGAGCTCGATTCCAAAGCGCACACCCGCGCCATTGACTCGCTGCTGAACTACGAAACCGTCAAGTACTTCAACAACGAATCGTTTGAAGCTGCGCGTTATGACGAAGCTTTGGAAAAGCTGCGCCAGGCCGGCCTCAAAAGCCAGCAGACCTTGTCCCTGCTGAACACGGGTCAACAAACCATCATCGCGGTCGGTTTGATCATCATGCTGTGGCGTGCCACTGATGGCGTGGTGGCGGGCCGCATGACGGTGGGTGATCTGGTCATGGTCAACGCCTTCATGATCCAGCTCTACATCCCGTTGAACTTTCTGGGCGTGATCTACCGCGAGATCAAACAATCGCTGACGGATCTGGACAAGATGTTCACCCTCATCGAGCGGGAGCGCGAAGTGGCCGATGCCCCCGGTGCGCAGACCTTGCAACTGGACGGCCCACCTGCGGTGCGCTTTGACCATGTCCAGTTTGCATACGATCCTGATCGACCCATCTTGCACGACGTCAGCTTTGACATCCCGGCTGGCCAGACGGTGGCGGTGGTGGGGCCTTCTGGCTCAGGCAAGTCCACCTTGGCCCGCTTGCTCTATCGCTTTTACGACGTGCAAGGCGGAGGCATTCAAGTCCAAGGGCAAGACATCCGCCAAGTGACGCAAGACAGCTTGCGCCGCAGCATCGGCATCGTTCCGCAAGACACGGTTTTGTTCAACGACACGGTGGCCTACAACATCGCCTACGGCCGCCCCCAGGCCTCGCGTGACGAGGTCGAGTCTGCCGCCCAAGCCGCCCGTATCCATGACTTCATCGTCAGCACCCCCAAGGGTTACGACACCGTGGTGGGCGAGCGGGGGCTGAAGCTGTCAGGCGGAGAAAAGCAGCGCGTGGCCATTGCGCGCACCTTGCTCAAAAACCCGCCGATTTTGGTGTTTGATGAAGCCACGTCTGCGTTGGACTCGGCCAACGAGCGCGCCATTCAGGCGGAGTTGGCGGCCGTGGCCCAGGGCAAGACCGTTCTGGTCATTGCGCACCGTTTATCGACCATTGTTCATGCGCATGAAATTCTGGTCATGGAGTTGGGCCGCATCATCGACTGACATGTGGCGCTTGCAGCAAAGTGGCCATGCTGAGGGTTGACGCCAGCCATTGAGCGCGGCCCGAAACAACTCCTTGCAACTTCACCTGAACGGGTGAGTGGCTGGCCATCATGTCTGCCTGATGATTGAAGGTTGCATTCCTTCAATAAATAAATTCAATTCAGGTGGATCGATGAATGTTCCCGTGCCCATGAGCGTTGGTGGAGGGCTGGGTGTGCCCTCGCAGCTCAAAAGCCTGGCGGGTGCCCTGTCAGATTGGCGCAGCAAGATCGACGGTTTGGCTGGTGATTTGCTGGCGCGTTTGCGTGCTGCTTTGACGCTGGGCCAGGCAACCCGTTTGTTGCAACTGGAAACGTCGCTGGCATCTGGCACCTTGGTGGTTGAGCGTTGCCGCGTGACCGAATCCGTCCATGCCAACGAACCCCTTTGGGCCGAGATCGACTGCGTCAGCACATCGGCCCACCTGGCGCTCAAAGCCCTGACGGGCGAAGTTGCCACGCTCAAATTGCAATTGGCTGACGGCACATGGCGCCATTGGCATGCCCACGTGGTTCAAACCGCTCAGCTGGGCGCAGATGGCGGCTTGGCCCGTTACCGTTTGACCTTGGCTGCGTGGACGCACTGGCTGCTACAGCGGCGAGACACCCGGATCTTTCAAGACCTGAATGCGCAAGACATCTTGTCGCAAGTGTGCGCGGCCTACCCGCAGGCGCATTTCAGGTTTGAAACAAGCCAAGGCGGACCGGTGCGCGCCGTCACCACGCAATACCGAGAAACCGACTGGGCCTTTGCCCAACGCCTGATGGCCCAAGAGGGCTGGAGCTGGCGCCTGGAGCACCAAGCCAATCAGCACACCCTGGTCATCTTTGATGAGCTGGCCCCTGTGCCCGATGTGGGCAGCTTGCGCTTTGGCCGCACCGATGTGCGCG
>JBDKHX010000375.1:0-2717 GCA_039797415.1 Pseudomonadota bacterium
ATTTCACTCGATTTGTGCTTTTCCTGGTCTTGCTCGACAGGGGTCACGGTCGCCGTGAAATGCGTTTCCGCATCGGCAATGGATGTCACCAGAGCGCGCTGCTGACCTTCAACAAGCACCTTGACAGTGCCGTCGGGCAACTTGAGCATCTGCAGGATGGTGGAGACACAGCCCACGTCGAACATATCCTCGACGGAAGGCTCATCCTTCGCGGCCGCCTTTTGCGCCACGAGCATGATGCGCCGGTCGGACTCCATCGCCAACTCAAGCGCCTTGATGCTCTTGGGTCGACCCACAAAAAGCGGAATGACCATGTGGGGGAACACCACCACATCGCGCAAAGGCAACAGCGGCAGATCAATGGGGGTGGCTGGCAGGGGGGTATGTCCGGACATGGAAATCCTCAAAGTACTCTGTGGAATATGGTCCACATGTGGGGATTTTCAACCCTTGCGCACAGCCGCACTGCAGCAAGGGTTGATGGGTTTCAGGGGGCCGCGAAAGTGCGCCCGCTCCGGTCGCTTCAGGCTTTCTTGGCCGCCTCGCGGTAAACGAGCAGAGGTGGCTTGTTTTCCTCAATCGTGGACTCGTCCACCACCACCTTTTCGACATTGCTGGTATTGGGCAGGTCGAACATGGTTCCGATCAGGGATTGCTCCAGAATCGAGCGCAGACCGCGGGCACCCGTCTTGCGCGCCAACGCCTTGCGGGCAATAGCCTTCAGCGCGGCGGGGCGGATCTCCAGATCCACGCCTTCCATGGCCAACAGCTTGCTGTACTGCTTGACCAGCGCATTCTTGGGCTCGGTCAGAATCTGCACCAGCGCGTCTTCGCTCAGCTCGGCCAGTGCCGTCACCACGGGCATGCGGCCCACCAGCTCGGGAATCAAGCCAAACTTGATCAGATCTTCTGGTTCGATCTCGGTAAACACCTCGGACAGCGAGCGCTGCTTCTTGCTCTTGACCGATGCGCCGAACCCGATACCCGAAGCCTCGGTGCGGTTTTCGATGACCTTTTCAAGACCTGCGAACGCGCCACCGCAAATGAACAGGATGTTGGTCGTGTCGATCTGCAGGAAATCCTGGTTGGGGTGTTTGCGCCCGCCCTGGGGCGGCACGCTGGCCATGGTGCCTTCGATGAGCTTGAGCAACGCCTGCTGCACGCCCTCGCCCGACACGTCGCGCGTGATGCTGGGGTTGTCCGACTTGCGGGAAATCTTGTCGATCTCGTCGATGTAGACAATGCCGCGCTGGGCGCGCTCCACCTCGTAGTTGCAGCTTTGCAGCAGCTTCTGAACGATGTTCTCAACGTCCTCGCCCACATAGCCCGCCTCGGTCAGCGTGGTGGCATCGGCCATGACGAAGGGCACATCCAGCATTCGCGCCAAAGTTTGCGCCAGCAGCGTCTTTCCCGAACCCGTGGGGCCGATGAGCAGAATATTGCTCTTGGACAGCTCCACGTCGTCCTTGTGGGCCTTGTCCTTGTGACGCAGGCGCTTGTAGTGGTTATAGACGGCCACCGCCAGCGTGCGCTTGGCCTGCTCCTGACCAATGACATAGTTGTCCAGGTTGGTCTTGATTTCTACCGGGGTGGGCAGGTCGCTGCGCCCTTCACGCGCCAGGTCACCGACTGGAAGCTCATCGCGAATGATCTCGTTGCACAGGTCAATGCACTCGTCGCAGATAAAGACCGACGGACCGGCGATCAGCTTCTTCACTTCATGCTGGCTTTTGCCGCAAAAAGAGCAGTAAAGGGTTTTTTCGCTGGAAGAGCCTTTTTTCTCGGCCATGGGGGCAATGCCTTGTTACGGAAAGTTGTCGGGATGATACCCAAATAAAAAGCGGCGTCTTCCCAGCGGGAAAACGCCGCGTGGCCACCACGGGCCGACTCAGGAACGCTTGTGAATCACCTGATCGATGATGCCGTAGTCCTTGGCTTCGTCGGCTGTGAGGAAGTAGTCGCGCTCGGTGTCTGATTTGACCTTTTCCAGAGGCTGTCCTGTGCGCTCGGCCAGGATGCGGTTCATCTGGTCCTTGGTGCGCAGGATGTCGCGCGCATGGATCTCGATATCGGTAGCCTGGCCGCGCGCGCCGCCCAGCACCTGGTGAATCATGACCTTGGAGTTGGGCAACGAAAACCGCTTGCCCTTGGCGCCAGCCGCCAGCAAGAAAGCGCCCATGCTGGCCGCGAAACCCACGCAAAGGGTGGATACATCCGGCTTGATGAACTGCATGGTGTCGTAAATCGACATGCCCGCCGTGACGCTTCCGCCCGGAGAGTTGATGTAGAACGAAATATCCTTGTCTGGGTTTTCACTTTCCAGAAACAGCAACTGGGCCACCACCAGATTGGCCGTCTGGTCGTTGACCTCGCCCACCAGGAAAATCACGCGCTCCTTCAGAAGGCGCGAATAGATGTCATAGGACCGCTCGCCGCGGCCCGACTGCTCGATGACCATGGGGACCATGCCCAGGCCTTGTGTTTCCAATGCGCTCATTATTTCTCCAGTCAGGCAGCTACTGTACCCAGAAATGAATTGGGGCTTGTGCACCAAAGCACAAGCCCCTGATGGCTGGCTGGCGCGAGATCATCCGCAAGGGATGGACTCGGCCGCCCGGTCTCAGCCTTGGGCCATCAGTTCGTCAAACGAGACGGCCTTGTCGATCACCTTGGCCTGGCCCAGCACGAAATCGGTCACGTTGTTTTCGATGACAACG
>JBDKHX010000376.1:0-5226 GCA_039797415.1 Pseudomonadota bacterium
GCATCCGTGATCTGGAAGATGCGCGTCAGGTCTGGCCCCAACGGCATCATGATCATGAAGTCGACGATGTGGGTGAAATTGAGCGCAGCCAGACTCCATAACAGCAGCTTTTCCCGGACCTGGATACCGGATGCGGGGGGCAAAACAGATGCAGTCAAATGGAACCTCGGTCAAGGGAATGGTTGGGCAAGCCACACAGTGTGCCGCAGGCACCTCTCAGAAGGCCTGACAATGTCGAAATGACCCCTTCGACCGAATTCGAATCACGCATCAGCGCGGGCCAATGGTGGGCCCTGATGGCCAGCGCCGTGCTGGCCATCGTGGCCCCGACCTTGATTGCTGCACACGACCCGCCGTCGATCACGTTCTACAACCAGATCTTGGCCGTGTGCGGCTGGGGGCTGTTTGTCCTGGTGCTCACTCGCACGCATGGGACCATGCCCAGTTTGAGCCGCTCCCCATCGAACTGGGGCACTTACGCGTTCATGGCACTGGCCGGCGCGCTGATCATCAACGCAGCCAGCGCCATCCACTCCACGGTGTTCGGAGACTTGCCTGCAGGGCTGGCCATGATGGGCGCGGGCATGAGCCTGGTGGCCTTGATGGCCGCTGCGGCAGGTTGGTACACAGGTCGACTGGCCAATCGCGATGCGATTTTTGACTTGTTTGCCGCAGCCATTTGCCTGGCGGGCACCTTGGGCATGATGCTAGGCTTGGTTCAGGTCTTTCAACCGCAATGGGCTGATGGACTTTTCATCGCCGAGCCCACCGTGGCCGGCCGCGCCGTTGGCAATTTGCGCCAACCCAATCATTTCAGCACCCTGTTGGTCTGGGCATCGGCCAGCGCGGTCTGGCTGGGCGCCCGCAAACGGCTGCCCGCCGCATTGGCTGCAGCGCTGATGGCGCTGTTCATCTGGGGGATCGTGCTGACGGCATCTCGCACCGGCATGGTGGCGATGGTGTTGCCCATGCCGACAAGTCGGTCACCTTTGCCGCGGAATCTCGCCTGCACGACAACAGTGACATTTCCAGCTCTCGCTTCAAGATCTGGGCCAATGTGTGGGGGCTGGTCAAACAACACCCCTGGACAGGCGTGGGTTACGGCCAATTCAATCTGGCCTGGACACTGACGTCCTTCCCCACTCGCCCTGTTGCGTTCTTTGACCACACGCACAACCTGATTTTCCAATGGGCTGTCGAGTTAGGCCTGCCTTTGGCCGTGTTGCTGGTGGCATTGACCACCACGGCAGGCCTGGTCCTGATCTGGCCTCAGGCCTCGAACAAGGTCACCCCTGCAGGCGCAAGCGCCGTGATCGTTTGTACGGCGATGCTGCACAGCATGCTGGAGTACCCCCTTTGGTACAGCTACTTCCTGCTGCCCACGGCATTTGCCTGGGGTGCCGGGCTGGCCGCCAGGGCAACACATCACCTCAACGACGCCACCACATCGGAGCCGACATGGGGGCCTCAACAATGGCTGGCGACAGGCGGGGCGCTGACCATGCTGGGCGCGGTCTGGTGCGCACTGGACTTTCAGGCTGCGGCCAACATTTATGCGCCTCGCGCAGGTGCCGGCCCGCTGGACCAGCGCATCGAATTTGGCCAAAAAATGGTCTGGTTTGGTTACCAGGCTGATTACGCGTTCGTCACCGTCCCAGATGATGACGAACCCACCAAGCCACCGATGGCCTTCCGCCGCACGCTGCACAACCTGCTGGATGCGCGCCTGATGATTGCCTATGCCAAGTCCTTGAACGCAGCCGGCGAGACGGACAAAGCCCGCTTTGTCGTCGCCCAACTCAAGGAGTTCAAAAACCCGATGGAAAAGGCCTTTCTCAAGCCCTGCGCTGAACCGAAAGTACCCGGTCAAATCAGCGCAGAGCCCTTCCAGTGCCAGCCACCATCCAGAAGCTACCAGTGGCAGGAGTTGTTGCCCGATTAAGCCGGATCGCGCAGCCAGTGGCCTGACTTGCCGCCCTGCTTTTCCAGCAAGCCGACATCGGTCATGACCATGCCTTTGTCGGCGGCCTTGCACATGTCATAAATGGTCAACAAGCCAATTTGGACTGCCGTCAGGGCTTCCATCTCGACACCGGTGGGGCCCACTGTGTGAACGGTGGCCCGGCAGATCACAGCGGGCGGGCTTTGGATCAGCTCGAACTCCACCGCGACTTTGGACAAGGCCAATGGGTGGCACAGCGGGATCAGGTCCGCCGTTCGCTTGGCGCCTTGAATGGCGGCAATGCGCGCCACACCCAGCACATCACCCTTGCCGGCCTGACCACTGGCGATCAGGGCCAAGGTTTCAGGCTTCATCACGATGCGCCCTTGTGCCACCGCCACCCGCGTGGTCGCGGGTTTGGCCGAAACGTCCACCATGTGGGCTTGCCCTTGGGCGTCAAAATGCGTGAGTTCACTCATGATCATGTCTGGATGTAAAGATGGTCATTGGACTGAACCTCATGGAGACCACCCAGTCCAACCTCATTAGGATCGCAGCATACTGCGAGGTCTGGCCCCAATTCGTTTGCCCATGCTTTTGCCCCGTTTATTGCAACATCGTTTGACACCGACCAAAGTGGCTGTGGCAAGTGCAGCCCTGGCCAGCCTCCTGCTAGTTGGCGGCCAGGCTTGGGCGCAACAAGATTTTGCCGAACGATTCACCCCCGGGGTGGAGCCGGGTTCGCCCCCTCCGCCCCTGCCTGAGTTGGGAGACTCTGCCAGCCAGGACCTGTCACCCGCGGCTGAAAAACGGCTGGGCGATCGGATCATGCGGTCGATCTGGCCTGACCCCTCCGTGATCGACGACCCCTTGGTGCTGGAGTACATCGAACAGTTGTGGCAAAGCTTGTTGGGCAGCGCCCGCAAGCGCGGTGAAATCACCCAAGACCTGGACAGCCTTTACGCGTGGGAACCGTTTGTGGTGCAAGACCGCACCGTCAATGCGTTTGCGCTGCCAGGTGGCTACATCGGGGTGCACCTGGGTTTGCTGGCCATGACAGCCACACCGGACGAATTGGCGTCGGTGCTGGCCCATGAAATGTCGCACGTGACGCAGCGCCACATTGCCCGCACCATCGGGGTCCAATCCCGGCAAAGCTGGGTCAGCCTGGCCTCACTCATCCTGGGCATCATGGCAGCAAGCCGAGACCCGGCAGCCGCTCAGGCTGTGATCATGGGTGGGCAAGCCGCCAGCATGCAAGGGCAGTTGAATTTTTCGCGCGACATGGAGCGCGAAGCTGACCGCGTTGGTTTTGGCATCCTGACCACAGCAGGTTTTGCGCCCTCAGGCATGGCGCAGATGTTCGAGCATCTGCAAATGGCGTCACGCCTCAATGATGACGGCAGCTACCCATACTTGCGCACGCACCCTCTGACCACGGAGCGCATTGGCGATGCCCGTTCACGCCTGGGTCCCAATGCCTGGAATGACAAGGCCATGCCTGGCGACCCGCAGCGACACATGCTGATGGCTGCTCGCGCTCGGGTGTTGATGGACACCCGCAGCACCTTCATTGCCACCCTGACTCACCCGAGCATCGTGGCAGGCACCCCGGCCCTGCAAGCCATCACGTTGCACTACATGGCAGCCATCGCTTCACACCAATTGCGAGATGCAGCCCACGCCCAAGAGAGCCTGAATGCGGCACGCAAGCTGGTGCCCCAACTGCCGGCAGGGCAAGCTCGTGAAGCGTCTCGATTGCTGTCGCTGGCGGAGGTTGAATCTCATCTGCAGAACCGACAGGCTCACCCCGCCAGCGCGGATTTGGCCACACTGGACAAAGTCACCAACAAGGGTGCAGGCATGCCTCGCCCTGAGTTGATTTTGAGCAGCCAATTGGCCTTGACCTTACAAGGTGAAGCGCACGAACCCGCGCTGCGACAGGCCGCATCTCATCTTCAGACCCATTTGATTGAACACAACCGAGACAGCTCGGCCTGGGCCTTGCTGAGCCAGATTTGGGAGCAGCTGGATGAGCCCATCCGGGCCGTGCGCGCAGAGGCAGAAGCCACGGCGGCCAAGGGCGACTTACCCGGTGCGATTGACCGGGTTTTGGGCGCACACAAGCGCTTCAACCGGCCCAGTGCAGCCGATGCCATTGAGTTGTCCGTGATGGACGCCAGACTGAAGGTCTGGCAGCGTCAACAGCGCGAAGACATGCGCGAGGACGCAAACCGATGAATCACCCGGGCGCGCCGGTGGCATCCACCACCACCCGGTCACGCCCGGCTCGCTTGGCCTCGTACAAAGCAGCATCTGCCACGGCGAACAAGTCATTGAGGGTCAACACACCCGGCCGCCAAGGGGCCACGCCGGCGCTGTAGGTGACAGCAAAGCCCACTTTGGCAGGCAAGGCTTCTTGCACGCGCACCCGCAAACGTTGCGCCAACTCCAATGCGGCATCGGGGCCTGACATGGGTAAGAGGATGCAGAACTCCTCACCCCCGTAGCGCGCTATCAAATCCGCATCTCGCCCCACGCTTTGCAAGGCTTGCCCAAAGGCGGCCAGCACCTGGTCTCCCACCACATGGCCATGGCTGTCGTTGATGCTTTTGAAATGATCGATGTCCACCATCATCGCCGTCAGCGGGTACTTGTGGCGTTGCGCCAGGCTGAGATGGTCCGTGCCCCGCTCTTCCAGCCAATGGCGGTTGTGCAAGCCCGTCAGCGCATCGGTGATGGCCAAGCGTTTGAGCTCCTGCTCGGCCTCATCACGATGCGCCAGCAAAAAGGCCAGGGTGCCGATCGTCAATGAGGTGTTGTTGATCAACAGGCCCACCACGCTGAGCCAATGTCCTTCATCGAAATTGGGATAGCTTTGAGGTGCAACCAAGACGAGCACGGCGCGGCCCAACACCAACACCCCCGACATGACACAGCTGGCTCCTGCCAGCCACTGCCAACGACAGCCTCGCTCACAGGGTTCAGATGGCAGCAACAGCCGCCATGCCAGCAGCAGCATCTGCGCGCACAAAATCAGGTTGATGTGAACAATGCGCGCAACAAAGTTATCAAACACCAAAGGGTGCGTCAGCGCCACCAAAGGCGGCACGGCCCAAACGTAGACCCAATTCACCTTGCGGTGCAAAAAATGCTGCACCGTGATGTACATGGCAGACAAGCTAGCGCACAGCAAGCCCACAGAAATGGACAACAGACCTTTGCTGATGGGCTTCATGCCAACGATGAAAACGCCCCAGGCCACCATCTGAATCAGCAAGCCG
>JBDKHX010000377.1:0-2701 GCA_039797415.1 Pseudomonadota bacterium
GATTGCGCTTAAACAAGCGGGTCTTACCCTCAACGACATTGACCAAATCGAATTGAATGAGGCGTTTGCAGCGCAGTCGTTGGCAGTAATAAAAGAATTGGGAATTGACCCGACTAAACTAAACCCTAACGGGGGCGCTATTGCGCTTGGACACGCCCTTGGTTCAACGGGTGCGCGTTTGTCGGTGCAATTGTTCAACGAAATGCGCCGCCGTCGCCTGCGGTCAGAGGAGGACATCGTCAACCTGCTTGGCGCCCCATTGATGGGACTGATGCCCTTTGCCACAGAAGCCAACCCCGGCAAAAAATCGCCCGTTGGATCAGCCCTGCGTTTGCAACGCAAAGGCAATCTCCCAGAACTTTCGGCCCCTGGCAACAACTGATCGAAGGCCACGTACATGACTGACCAACAACTTGCCGCCGAAAAATCAATTGGCAACCTCATTGCCGAGTCCAACAACCTGAGCTCAGAGCAGGTTGATCAAGTATTGGCACACCAGCGCTCCACCGGCCAAAAATTCGGTGAAGCCGCTGTTGACCTGGGGCTCGCGAAAAAAGAAGACGTACTGTGGGCCCTGTCCCAGCAGTTTCACTACCCCTATGCAGCCGATGGCCGCAAACAGGTCAGCAGTGAACTGGTTGTGGCAACCAACCCATTTGACGCGCCTGCTGAGTTCTTCCGCGAAGTGCGCAGCCAGATCATTGCGAACGTTTTCCAATCAGCTGATCCACGCCCAGCATTGGCCATCTGCAGCCCCAACACGGGCGACGGCAAAACCTTCTTTGCCGCCAACCTTGCCGTTGCCTTCAGCCAAATGGGCAGCCGTACCCTGCTGGTTGACGCCGACCTGCGCAGCCCAAGACTGCACCAAATGTTTGGTCTGGCATCAGCCTCTGGTGGCTTGAGCGGCGTTTTGTCCGGCCGCGCCGAAACCAACGTCATCCGCCCCATCGAAGCCCTGCCCAGCTTGTACCTGCTCCCTGTTGGCGTCGTACCGCCCAACCCTCTGGAGCTGGTGCAAGGTTTGGCTTTTGACATGTTGCTCAACGAACTAACCCGCAAGTTCGACTACGTCATCGTTGACACCCCGGCAGCTGAACACGGCGCCGATGCACGAGTCATTGCGGCCAAATGCGGCGCATCGGTTGCCATCTGCCATCAAGGCAAGACGGAACTCAAGCCCATGGAAAGCCTGGTGGCATCACTCAAAAAGGTTTGCCCCAACTTTGCTGGCGTCATCATGAACGCGCAAAAATAAGCCCAAGCAATGCCATTGAATCTGTCCACAAGCCAGTTCAAAGTTAAAACAGCCATCATCAGCATCGCGCTGGTCATGGCCGCCGGATTGGCTTTGCTTGCTGCCCCTCGCCTCACTGAGGACACAGCGCCCATTGACATCGACGCGTCAACTCCTTCCGTCGTTGGTGCCTGGCGGGTCTTGCCCACATCAGCCATACAAGTAGGGCTGACAACGACGGCCAACGACATCAACCAACCCTATGACCAAACCGTCATGCGGACATATGTTGACAAGGAAGGCCACGCCATCCATGTCGCACTTGCCTGGGGCAGGCACCAGCGGCAGGAAGTCAAGATTCACCGGCCCGAGCTTTGCTACCCAGCACAAGGCTTGGCTGTTGACTCTTTGACGGACACCCGCTTTCCGCTGGCGCTGCCCAACAGTCAACCCATTGTTGGCAAACGCATGGTGGCCCACAACGGCGCAGGCATGACCGAATTGGTCAGCTACTGGATCCGCATTGGCAGCACCTACAGCGGTAATGCATGGCAAACACGCCTGCACATCATGCAAGAGGGCCTTGCTGGCCGCGTGACGGACGGGGTGCTGGTACGGGTTTCACAACGCGTGGCCAAAGACCAAGACTTCGAAGCAGCCTTCCTTCGCCAAGAACAGTTCATCACTGATCTTTACAACAACTCGCCCGCCAAGCTGCAACAGCTCATGCAGGGCCAGCAGCAAAAACAGCCGAAAACCAACGGCAAGGATTGGTAACACCCATGCGTCAGTCTAAACTCCTTCTCTCGTTCGTTCTCGTCCTCTTCCTTCAGGGAGCATCCTTCGCCCAATCCGTGCGCTGGGATCCGCCGGGAGGACAACTGGGTTTCAACCAGGTCAGCCAGCTTTCGCTCGTGTTCGACGATTGCGAACCCGACGGCCCGCCCGCCCTCCCCAAGGTCGATGGGCTTCAGTTTGGCCAGCCTTCGCAGAGCAGCCAGACCAGCATCGTGAACTTCAAGATGTCGCGGACGTTCTCCTTTGTCTTCCCCGTCCGTCCCGAGAAACGGGCTCCCGTCACCATCCCTGCTTTCAACATCAAGACGGACAAGGGCACGATGCAGGTTCCCGCCGCCCGCTACACCGTGGGTGACACCCCCGTCGGCGGTTCCGGCCTGACGGTCAGTGATGTCGCTACCGCCACGTTGGAAACCCCCAAGCGCAGCGTGTGGGCCGGGGAAGTTTTTCCGGTCAACTACACCCTCGACGTCATGCGCCGCTACTTCCATTCCCTCGGCAGCAACGTCGAATGGGCCGCCGCCCCCGCGGTGACCGATGACTGGACGAAGCCTGACCCCGGCGAAACGATCGTCCGCGGCGAACGCCGCGTGGTTTCCATCCAGTCGACCCGCGCCTCGATAAAACAGCCCGGCATCTACTCGCTCAAACCTGCCGCCCAGATGA
>JBDKHX010000378.1:0-2811 GCA_039797415.1 Pseudomonadota bacterium
GTTCCTTGAAATTTCATGACAAAACTCAACCGGGTTGTTACTGTGTTCGAGTATAGGCGGGGCGCCTTATATTGGTTTTGATTGTGTGTTTTTCCCCAGTTCCCTATTTTCACGTCGGATCCATGAAAACACTGCTTAACTGTCGTTGTCCTGCCTTTGGGCCTTGCCTCAGCGATTTCCGTCTTCGGGGCCACATCCGCCCTCGCTCAAGACGTCAAGCCTGGTGATCCGGCTGCCGCCAAAACCAAGATCGCCATGTGCATTGGTTGCCACGGCATCATGGGGTACAAGCCTACAAAAAGGGCGACCGCAAACACCCCACCATGCGAGGCATTGCAGCCTCTCTGTCTGATCAAGACATGGCAGACCTGGCGGCCTACTACGCGCAAAGCGGCAAGGATCTGCCCCCATCCAAAGCCAAATCTGCCAGCCATGCGGCTGAAGCCGAAGCCCTGCTGAAAAAGGGCAACTGCGCTAGCTGCCATGGTGAAGGTTTGAACAAGCCGATTGATCCGTCCTACCCCAAGTTGGCTGGACAGCACAGTGACTACCTGCTGGTTGCCCTGAAGGCTTACCAAACCGACAACAACAGCAAGGTCGGACGCGGCAATCCAATCATGGCAGGACAAGCCAAGCAGTTCACTGTGGCGGAACTCAAGGTCATGGCCAACTACATTGGTGGCTTGTCTGGCGACCTTAAGACCGTGCCGCAATCACCATTGCACAAACCCTGATGCTGCACGATCGTTCAAGAGTCAACGTAGAGTTGCCCTTGAGCGATCAGTTTATTGATCACGTCAGCCGACGAGGCACTGGGCGCCAAGCCTAACCCCCCACGCAAGTCGACACCGTCCAACACAATGGTGGGATCATTCCACTGTGGTTTCGATGCCGGGCCATCAAAATAGCCTCGTGTGCTGATATGCAATTGTGTGTCTGAGCCCACCGTCTCAATCTGGATGAAATGGGACAAGGCCTCGCCACCAGACGCGGCATGCTCGCCTCGCAGCAAATCACGCAAATCCAAGATATCGGCGCCGGTCGAATCCGGATGCCCCAGTTTGAATCCGACCACATGGTCCATCGTCAATGACGCTGGAATGGTGACATTGGGGCTTGAAAACCCCCACCGGAAAACATCCGTGCCGTCATGCCCAACCAGGGTGTCGGCCTTGTGAGCCGTGCTCAAGGCGGTTTCATATGGGTTGACCACCGCATAGCGCGTCGCTGTCGACACATCGCCATCACGATCCAGCACCGCGTATGTGATCTCATCCATGCCATACGTGAGCCTGTCTGGCGGCGGCAAATAGGTGAACTGGCCTGAACGCGTGTCCACCGTCAAAGAACCACCCAGGCCCGTTGTGAGCGTCATGACAGGCAAAGACGGATCAGCCAGATGCACTTGTCCGCCCAGTGTGATGCTGTAGAGCTGCCCGACCCCATCAGCCCCCATCTGCAGGTCATCCAGCAAAGAGCCCTGGATCGGCGACGGTGCCCAGTGGTGGTTGGCATCTTCTACGGCAACACCGTACAAGATCTGCACAGCCGGTGCCAAAGGCGCATCGTCTTCAACCTGCACCATCACAATCGCAACTGGAACATCGGCGTCAGACTCTTTCAATTCAAACGCCAGAGACAACAGGTCCTCACCAGCCGCACCATGCGCCAGGGGCTGCAACAGGGTGACGGTGACTTGTCCGGATGCCTCATCCCACTGTGCAGTCATCACGTTGGGTGCGGTGGGATCGGCCACCGTCTTGGCAATCAATCCTGACTGCCCATCTGGCAACCAAATCAACTTCTGCCCTCCCGCCGCATACACACTCTGCACGGGCGCAGACAACACCAAACCCAAACTCGACACACCAACGACCAAATTCACCGTCACCGTCGAGACATTCAGGTCGGTGGTGTCCACCAACCCTGCCGAATCCGAAAGCCCAGCCGTCAGCCCTTCTTCAGAAACAGCCAAGGCGGTCAGGGGAATGATCTGACCAACGGCAGGAACCTCAATCATGGGAGAGTCATCGAGCGAAGACGACGAAGGCATCAAGCTCAGCGCAACAAATGGCACAGATGGCGCCACGCTGGCCTCAGCCGTGACCACTTCAGCAGGACCGAATGACTGCGGCGTCACCGCCTCTGTAATGCGCTCCACACGCACGCCAGGCAACAAGCTACCGCCGCTGAAGGGCCCTAGACCTGCGGCAGGCACGACTTCCGGGTCACGCACCTCAACTTGTTGGAGTGTGCGGTCTACGTCGGCAGCCGCTTGAATCAATTGCACCAGCTTGGCAGACAGAACCTTAGGCGCGATTTCAACAATGCCATTTTGGTCGGTCAAAACCTGTTGACCACTGGTCAACTCATCCCCAACACGCACTGGCTTGAGTGAGCCATCTTCTTGACGGTAAAAAGCAGATCCCCACACAGCGGTAACCCGACCGGCGGTCATTGACAAAATTGGCATGAATGTGTGGTGGTTCGCGTCAAAGAGGCGTTCAGTTTATCGCCCCCAAGCCACGCATCCACCCCGGGTTTCCGGGTGTTCGCCAGCGCGCATCGAATGCACCAAATCGTGCGATCATGATCCGCAATGAACAAAACAGAACGTCATGTCATCTTGGCCGTATCCATGGCTTTGGCCTCAATGGCATCAGCCCAAACATCGACCACAGCAGAGCCTGAAGTAACGCTCCCAGCCCCCACCGAGACGCCATCCACAACCGATGCCGTGATCGAGTCAACCCAGCAAACGGTCCGATCCACAGCGGAGTGGCTTGCCAGCGGCATCGACAAACGATTTGG
>JBDKHX010000379.1:0-2695 GCA_039797415.1 Pseudomonadota bacterium
GGTGTCAGCGCCGCTTGAATATTGACCCACCCTGCCGATCCAAAATTGACCCAGGGCGTGTTGCTGAGATTTGAAACAGCAACTGTGGATAAGTGTACTCATTGGCTGGTTTGTGCGGTTCCCTCTTGCTTTGAATTGATGGCTGGGGGAAAGCTGAGGAGGGCATAGCCCGTAGCAGATTTCCCCCAGCCTGAGTCACCATCAGAACGGCTCATCGGCCTCTGTCTCGTGTGCTGTCTGCGCCGTTTTGTTGGCTTTACGCTCAGTTTCCCTGGCCTTGATACGCGACTTGGCCGCCAAGGTGCTGTGGCGAAACCGGTAGGACTCGTTACCCGTCTCCACGATGTGGCAGTGATGAGTCAGTCGGTCCAGCAGCGCCGTAGTCATCTTGGCATCGATGAACACAGCCGACCACTCCGCGAAACTCAGGTTGGTGGTGATCACCACGCTGGTGTGCTCGTACAGCTTGGACAGCAGGTGAAACAACAAGGCCCCGCCAGCCTGGCTGAACGGCAAATAGCCCAACTCATCCAGAATGACCAGATCCATTCGCATCAGTGCCTGCGCAATGCGACCGGCCTTGCCCTCTCGCTTTTCTTTCTCCAGTTCATTGACCAGATCGACCGTCGAGTAAAAGCGCACCCGCTTGCCCTTTGTCGCAATGCCAGCCACCCCAAGAGCCGTGGCCAGGTGCGTCTTGCCCGTACCCGGCCCACCGATCAGCACGACGTTTTGCGCGGTGTCGGTGAATGCCAGTGTCGAGAGTTGCTTGACCAATTTTTGATCCACCTTGGTGCCCTCAAAGTCAAAGCCAGCCAAGTCCCGGTGCAGCGGGAACTTGGCCGCCTTCATCTGGTGGCGCACCGAGGCAAATGCCCGGTGTGCATGCTCAGCTTGCAGCAAATGTTCGATCAACCAACGCGAGGTTTGTATGTCCACATCAGTGTATTTGCCCTCATGTGTGGTCAGCTCTTGCCAGGCTGCGGCCATGCCGCTCAGGCGCAGCTCTTTGAACTCGGTCGGGATATCACGCTGCATGATCGGCCTCCACCGTGATGTCGTCGCTACCCTGCACCCCACGCAGGCTGTCGTAGCGCCCTGTATTGGCCTGTGGTGCATCCTCCAGATGCAAGCTGCTGTCTACCGTTTCAGGGACAGGCGGCGCATTCAGCCGGGCCAATACGTTGAGGACGTGTTCAGTGCTCAGTACGCCAGATTCGATGACCAACTCCACCGCCACCAGCACAGCGTCCAAGCCGTGGCTGGACACGCAGTTGAGCACCTGCGCCATGGTTTTGTCACCGCCGTCATGGCGCATCAGCCCCTGGCGCAGACGCAGCAGTGGTTCAGGCATGTCGGCAAAGGGTGCTCCGTTTCTCAAGGCCCCGGGCTTGCGTTGGATCAGCGTCACGTAGTGCTGCCAGTCGTAGCAGATGTGACCCCGATTGGACAGGCGCGCGTGGCTGGCCACGATGGCCTCATCCGTGGCGATGTCTACCCGACTTGGGTACAGCCGGGTGCTCACCCGCTGCCCCACCAGTTCACACGGCACCGAATAGCGGTTGCGTTCAACGGCCACCAGACAGGTGCTGGAGACCTTGGCTGAGCGCTCGACGTACCCATCGAATGCGCTGGGCATGGGCATCAACTCTATGCGCTCCTGTTCCAGCATTTCCATGACGCTGAACTGTTTGTATTCGGGGTGGCGGATCTCGCCCCACAACGCCCGACAGCGCTGACCCAACCAGACGTTGAGTTCCTCAAAGCTGCCCCATTTGCGGCTCTGCGCATCGATCCAGATTCGCCTGCGGCTGTCCTGGACGTTCTTCTCGACGACTCCCTTCTCCCAGCCGCTGGCGACGTTGCAGAAGTCGGCATCAAAGAGGTAGTGCGCGCACATGACGGCAAAGCGGGCGTTGACTGTTCGGCCCTTGCCTTTTTTGACTTTGTCCACCACTGTGCGCATGTTGTCGTAGATGCCCCGCCTGGCCACGCCACCCAAGGCCGCGAAGGATCGGGTGTGGGCATCAAACAGCATTTCATGCCCCTGGCTGGGGTACGCCACCAGCCAGAAAGCACGGCTGGCACACAGCTTCATGTGGGAGACCTGCATGCGGTGGTAAATGCCGCCCACAACCAAACCCTCTTCGCTCCAGTCGAATTGGAAGGCCTCCCCCAGTTCGAACTTCAACGGCACGAACGCTTTGATGTCTTTGCCGGCATCGGCACGCCAGGCACGGATGTAGTCAGTGACACGGGTGTAGCCACCGGTATAGCCGCTGGCCTTGATTTGTGCAAACAGTGCGCGGGCCGTGCGTCGGTCTTTTTTGGGCCGCAGGGCATCGGCTTTGAGGGCCTGCTCCAACTCGGCCACATGCCCACTGAGTTTGCCAAACACGGCCTTGCGGCTGTAGGTCGGCTTGCTGACCTCACCAGGTGCCCTCAGCCAGTTGCGCACCGTGTTACGCGACAGCCCTGTGCACCTGGCAATCTCATGCAGCGACAGCTTGTCGCGCAGATGCATCCGTCGAATTCTTCCCAACATTTCCATGGTGATCACCTTGTTTATCCCCTGCCTAAAATTTAGGCAGAGCAAGTAAAACACCTGGGTCAATTTTGGAGCGGCACTCCAGCCTTTAGTGGGTCAGTTTTCGGTCGGCGCCAACACCATGGCTTTGAGCGGCGGGGCCAGATA
>JBDKHX010000380.1:0-2695 GCA_039797415.1 Pseudomonadota bacterium
TGTTCTGGATGGTGATGGCCCTGTCCGCCCTGACGGTGTGGACGCTGATGGGCACCCTGCGCCACATGCGCCGCCGCGCCCAGATCCAGAAAACCTTGGTGCAGGAAACCAACTTCCGCCGGGCGATGGAAAACTCCATGCTGACCGGTATGCGCACCATCGACCTGGAAGGCCGCATCACCTACGTCAACCCGGCGTTTTGCGCCATGACTGGCTTTTCAGAAGAAGAGCTGATCGGCTGCGTGCCGCCCTACCCTTATTGGCCCAAAGACCGCCTGGACGAGTTCAACCGCATGTTCCAGCAAGAACTGCTGGGCCGTAGCCCGATGGGCGGGGTTGAAGTGGTCATGCAGCGCCGTGACGGCAGCCAGTTTGACGCCCGCTTGTATGTGTCCCCCCTGATTGATGCCCAAGGTGACCAGGCTGGCTGGATGACGTCGGTCACCAACATCACCGAAGCCAAGCGCGTGCGTGACCAGTTGACCGCCGCCCACGAGCGCTTCACCACCGTGCTGGAGGGTGTGGACGCTGCCGTGTCCGTGGTGTCTGTACACCGGGGCGAGTTGTTGTTTGCCAACCGCACCTACCGGCTGTGGTTTGGCGCCAACCCAGACGCCCACAGCTTGCTGACCGGCGGCGAAATGCCGATGAACATCTTTGGTGAGGACGACGCCGTCGACGGCTTTGGTGGCTTGCCCGCACAAGAGCTGACCGATGCGGGCAGTGACTCACGCGAAGTGTTCATGGAGAACGTCAAAAAGTGGTTTGAAGTGCGTGCGCGTTATGTGCAATGGACGGACGGCCACCTGGCGCAAATGCTGATCGCAACCGACATCACCGCCCGTAAGGACGCCGAAGAAGCCGCCGCACGTCAGGTTGAAAAAGCCCAATTCACCAGCCGCCTGATCACCATGGGTGAAATGGCATCCACCGTGGCACACGAGTTGAACCAACCGCTGGCTGCTATCTCCAACTACTGCAGCGGCATGATCAGCCGGGTCAAATCCAACAACATCGAGCAAGAACAGCTGATTGGTGCGCTGGAAAAGACCTCTCGCCAGGCACAACGCGCCGGCCAGATCATCCATCGCATCCGCCAGTTCGTGAAGCGCAGCGAGCCGCAACGCCAAACCACCCGGGTGCGAGACATCACCGATGCGGTGCTCGAATTGGCCGGTTTTGAAATGCGTCGCCGCCGCGTCACCCTCAATGCCGTGATCGCCAACCGCCTGCCATTGCTCGAGGCCGACCCGATCCTGATCGAACAGGTTTTGCTCAACTTGCTCAAAAATGCAGCAGAGGCGATTGACCTGGCCGACATGCCCCAATCACGCCGCCTGGTTGAGCTACGAGTACAAACCCGTAAAAATGAAGAGGGTGACCGCGTGGTCGAGTTTGTGGTGTCCGACACCGGCCCCGGCATGAAAGATGAGATGCTGAGCCGACTTTTCGAGGCATTTCACTCCACCAAGGCCGAAGGGTTAGGGATTGGCCTAAGTCTTTGTCGCTCGATCATTGAGTCACATCACGGTCGGATCAAGGCCGAGAACATCTACAATGGATCAAACGTGGTTGGATGCCGATTCGTCTGCACCCTACCCGTAGAAAGCGGGGCGGCATCGGACTTTACCGACACCGTCACCCCACCTGCTAACGACCTGCTTGCCGATAACCCATGAGTCTGATCCCTAAAAAAGGCACCGTGTATGTGGTTGATGATGACGAGGCCGTGCGCGACTCGTTGCAGTGGCTGCTAGAGGGCAAGGACTACCGAGTCCGTTGCTTTGACTCTGCCGAGTCCTTCCTGGCCCGCTTCGACCCCCGTGAAGTGGCCTGCCTGATTGCCGACATCCGCATGGATGGCATGAGCGGCCTGGAACTGCAAGACAAGCTGCTGGAACGCAAGTCTCCGCTGCCCATCGTGTTCATCACCGGTCACGGCGACGTGCCCATGGCTGTGAACACCATGAAAAAGGGCGCGATGGACTTCATCGAGAAGCCCTTCAAGGAAGATGCCCTGGTGGCCCTGGTCGAGCGCATGCTGGACCAAGCCCGTGCATCCTTCTCGCAATCGCAAGAAGCTGCCAGCCGCGACGCTTTGCTGTCTCGCCTGACCACCCGCGAAGCCCAGGTTCTGGAGCGTATCGTGGCCGGTCGTCTGAACAAGCAAATCGCCGACGACCTGGGCATCAGCATCAAGACCGTTGAAGCTCACCGCGCCAACGTGATGGAAAAGCTGAACGCCAACACCGTGGCCGATCTGCTCAAGATCGCCCTGGGTGCCAACGCACAACCCGGCGGCGCCCCTGCCAAGAGCTAAACAGCTGATCTGGCAAACGCCCCGACCACAAAGGCCGCCCGTGCGGCCTTTTTCAATCTCAAGTTAGAAAATCGCACCATGACAGCACAAATCATTGACGGCAATGCCCTGTCCAAACAACTGCGCGGCGAAGTCGCCCAGCGCGCGGCAGCCCTGACAGCCAAGGGTTTCAAGCCTGGCTTGGCCGTGGTTTTGGTAGGTGACAACCAAGCCAGCCAAGTCTATGTGCGCAACAAAGTCAAAGGCTGCGAAGAAGCCGGCATGCACTCCGTGCTGGAAAAGTACGACGCCACCATGACCGAGGCCGAACTGCTGGCCCGCATTGATGCGCTGAACAACGACCCCACCATTCACGGCATCCTGGTGCAATTGCCC
>JBDKHX010000381.1:0-2676 GCA_039797415.1 Pseudomonadota bacterium
CCAAAAAATTGCCATCACACAAGGGTCAGGCCATGCACCCAACGACTTGCTGGACACACGTGATGAACTGATCAAACAACTCAATACCAAAATTCAGGTTTCCACCGTCGAATCTGATGATGGTTCAGTCAGCGTCTTCATGGGTGGCGGGCAGCGACTCGTTTTGGGCAACCAGTCGGAAGAGCTGGAAGTTCAAGTCGATGACTTTGATGCCACTTACGGACGTCTCGCCGTTAAAACACCGGCAGGCAGCGTACGACTGGATGACGCAGCCTTCACAGGCGGCAGCCTCAAAGGATTGCTGCAAACGCAGGACGACGACATCCCAGCCGCCAAAAATCAGCTGGGCCAGATGGCTGCAGCCTTGAGCTGGCGTGTGAACCAACAACAATCGTTTGGTCTGGATTTGGGATCACCCGCCTCTGCCGGGGTCAATATTTTCAGTGTGGGTGCGCCACAGGTTCTGCCCTCACGATACAACACGTCATCCCTGTCCAGCCCCCCCGTGACCCTGACCGTCACCGATGGGCGAGAACTGCAAGCCAGTGACTACCAGATGGAGGACGACCCCAATAACTCTGGGGCATACCGCATCACCCGGCTGAGCGACAACACCGTATTCGACAACGTCACCGACGGCACGCAGATTGACGGCTTGACCGTCAACATCACTGGCGCGACCGGTGCAGGGGATCAGTTCCTGCTGCGCCCTGTGGGTAATGCCGCGATCAACATGACCCGGGTGCTGGACCGCCCCACTGGTATCGCGGCGGCATCCCCCGTAACCGGCACCGTCACCACCGGCAACAAGGGCACCGCAACGATTGGGTCTCTGTCTGTTTTGGGTCAACCCAGCACCACGTACAACGACGTCCAGATCCAATTCACCGACAACCTGGGCAACTACACCCTGACCGATTCCACCGCCGGGGTGTCCATCAGTGGCACCTGGCAAGCCGGATCACCCATCTCCTACAACGGCTGGGAGCTCAAACTCAACGGTGTACCTGCGGCCAATGACCAGATGCAGGTCAGCACCACGCGCTATCCAGGCAGCAACAACGGCAATGCGTTGACCATGCTGGGCATCCGCGACGAAGACATCGTCGGACGTCAACGCACTGTCAACGACCCGTCTGACCCGACCGACGACGTTGTCAACCCTGGCGCCAGCATCACCACCGCCTATTCACAGCTGATCGGCAATGTGGGTGTGACGGTTCAAAGTGCGATGACCTCTGCCGACATCTCTGGCAAGTTATCTGCTGACTCAGAAACCTTGTTGCAAAACAAAACCGGCGTCAACCTCGATGAAGAGGCCGCCAAGATGATTCAGTACCAGCAAAACTATCAGGCTGCAGCCAAGGTTTTGCAGGTCGCTCAGTCCGTGTTCAGCACGCTGATGGGCATCATCGGTAATTAAGGAGTAAGCCATGCGCGTCAGCACTGCACACACCTACGACCTGGCCATTGAGTCACTCCAGAAGCGTCAAAACGAGCTGGCCACATCGCAGGGGCAACTCACCACAGGCAAGAAGGTCAACGTACCCAGCGACGACCCCATTGCCGCAGCGCGGGCAGAACGCGCACTGGCCACCATCGGTCGAGCCGATGCCAACCAACGCGCACTGGACGCCAGTCGTAACGTGCTGCAAATCGCAGAATCGTCCATGGCCGACGCAGTGGAGCTGATCCAGCAAGCGCGCGAATCACTGGTCGCCGCAGGCAATGCCTCCTACACCGACAGTGAACGCAAAAGCGTTGCCAAAAAGCTGACAGAAATCAGATCCCAACTGCTGACGGTGGCAAACCGCGCCGATGGCGGTGGTGGTTTTGTGTTTGGTGGCCAAGGCTCGGCCACCCCACCCTTTCTGGATGCCACTGGCGGCGTTCAATTTGTCGGCCAAGGCGGTGAAGCCAAAGCCCCCGCCGGTGAAAGCATGAACCTCACGGTCGACGGTGAAAACGTCTGGCTCAAAGCCTCGCAAGGCAATGGCGTCTTCGTCACAGATGCAAACCCAGCCAACATGGGATCGGCCTGGATCAGCGCCGGCTCAGTGGCCGACCCCTACACCACACCGTATCTCACTGGGGTGTCATCATCGCCCTACGCCATCGATTTCCAAGTCGCGGGTGGCGTGACCACTTATACCGTCAACGGGGGCGCACCAACGCCTTATGTCAACGGACAGACCATCACGGTCGCGGGCATGTCTTTTTCGATCAAGGGCGCCCCTGCAAACAACGATCAATTCACGATCAACCCATCACAAAAAGCTCTTAGCGTTTTTGACTCGCTGGACCGTGCCATTGCTTCGCTCAATGCCTCCAATCAGAACGGCGGCAAGATCACCCAAGCGGTCAACAAAGGCATTGCTGACATGGACAGCGTGCTGAGCACCATGCAAGGGGCGCGCTCATCCACCGGCGAAACACTGAACCGACTAGATGGGGCTGAAAGCCGCATCAGCATGTCCAAACTGACGGCTCAAACCGAGCGCTCGAATGCCGAAGACCTCGACATGACCAGCGCCATCTCCGATTTCCAGGCGAAACAAAACGGCTATCAAGCAGCCCTGCAAAGCTACTCGATGGTGCAAAAGATGTCTCTGTTCCAGTATCTCAACACTTAATACACTCAGGCAGCCTCAATGGACCACTCCATCCTCGGTCAGC
>JBDKHX010000382.1:0-2674 GCA_039797415.1 Pseudomonadota bacterium
GACTGAAGCTGGCCCATGAACGCCTCGACCGAGCCTCGGACCACGCTCTTTTCAGACGTAGCCCGATGGCGGGCCTCACCAATGATCTGACGCAGCGACTGCCCGGCGCGCACGATCAAGGCCACGGCCAATTCATCAATGTCACGGAACTGACGGTAGAAGCTGTTGGGCGCGATGCCGGCCTCACGCGCCACCTCGCGCAAGCTCAAGGTGGAGACGCTGCGATGAGGCCCCACCAATTTGAGTGCGGCTTCAATGATGTCTTCACGAGAGATGACTGCTTTGCGCCCCAAAGGTGCACTGCGGGTGGGATGGATGTCAGGCTGCGTATTCAAGGCTTCAGACCGTCAAAACTGCAAAAAATATGGGCTTCGGCACATCATACCGTTGCACATTAATGCACATGTGTATAGACATTTGTGACTGAATTTATATAATCGGCGCCATTCACTGGTTTGAACTGGAGCTGTCTTGCCTTCCCCCTCTACCGGCGCCCTGCACCGTTTGCTGTCGCCCTTTGTCGACCCCAGCACGTTTGACTTCTGGGCTCAGCAAATCGCCCCGCAGTGGTCGTGGCGCCGTGCTTTGGCCACTGTTGTGGCTCGCAGCGTTGAGGCGCGCGACACCGTGACCTTGACCTTACGATTGAACCGCCACTGCGCTTGGCCGCAGGCGGGGCAACACATCAACGTCAGCGGTGAAGTCAACGGCCGCCGCGTGACCCGCAGCTACAGCCCAACCCGTTTGGACGCCCGCCAACGCACCTTGGACATCACCGTCAAGCACGTGCCCAACGGCGTCTTGAGCACACACCTGTGCCAAACCACCCAAGCCGGCGAAGTGCTGGAAATCGGGGATGCCTTTGGTCAGATGACCTGGCCTGCTTCCGTGAACGGCCAGTGGCTGTTGCTGGCTGCGGGCAGCGGCATCACCCCCATGATCAGCCTGATTCGTCAGGCCTTTGCACGCGACACCTCGGCGCAGATCACCTTGGTTTACGCCGCCAAAACACGCGCAGACCTGTGCTTCTTGTCTGAGTTGCGCACCTTGGCAGCCAAGACGCCACACTTCCGCCTGCATGTGCTGCTGTCGCAAGAGCATGACTTGCTGGATGGCGAAGCATCGGGCCGCATCCACCAAGCCTGGCTGGACCAGACCGTGCCTGATTTGTCTGAGCGCCAGGTGTATGCCTGCGGCCCAGCGGGCTTCGTTGACACTGTTCGTGGGCTGACGGCCAACCGCGTACGCAGTTTCACAGCCGAGGCCTTCACGCCACCGGCTTTGGGTCATACCGATACGGCTGGCCAGCCTGTGCACATCACCTTGCAACAAACCGGCCGCACGGTGACGGTTGCCAGCGGCCAGCCTTTGCTGCCCGCCTTGGAAGCCCATGGCTTGCGCGTGCCTCACGGCTGCCGCATGGGGGTGTGCAACACCTGCTCGTGCAGCAAGGTAGGCGGCACCACACAAGACCTGCAAAGCGGCGAAAGCCAGGCTGAACCGAATTCGGCCGTTCGCCTGTGCATCAGCAGCGCCAGCACTGATTTGACTTTGGATTTGTAAAAACGATGAACTCCGCACCCGCCACCTCTCGCAGCCGCGCTTTGTCGCCAGAGGAACTTCAGCAATTTGGCGCCGAGATCGATGCCCTGCGCGCACGCGTTCAAGCCGATCTGGGCGAACGCGATGCCAAATACATCCGCAAAGTCGTCAAGGTTCAACGCTGGATCGAAGTCACTGGCCGAGCCTTGCTGGTTGCGGCAGGCTGGTTCCCCCCTGTCTGGTTGATCGGCACCTTGATGCTGGGCATTGCCAAGATCCTGGACAACATGGAAATTGGCCACAACGTGATCCACGGTCAATACGACTGGATGGGCGACCCTCACCTCAATGGCAAGACCTATGAGTGGGACATCGTCGGCACCGCTGACAACTGGCGCAAGACGCACAACTTCCGCCACCACACCTACACCAACATCCACGGCATGGACGATGACGTGGGTGGCTACGGCGTGTTGCGTTTGTTCCCTGAACAAAAGTGGCACCCTGCCTCTTTGTTCCAACCCATTTACGCCGTGATCTTTGCGTTGCTGTTTCAATGGGGCGTGGCCATTCAGGACCTGCGCGTGGGTCGCTTCTTTTTGGGCAAGATCAAGGGCAAGGATTTGCTCAAACAAGCCATGCCCAGCTTGAAGAAGGCGCGCCGTCAGTTGGTCAAAGACTATGTGGTCTTCCCGTTGTTGGCGGGGCCGTTTTTCTTGCCGGTGTTCCTGGGCAACCTGGCTGCCAACGGCATCCGCAATGTCTGGACCTATGTGATCATTTTTTGCGGTCACTTCACCGACACGGTTGAAACCTTCCCACGCAGCGTGGTCAAGAACGAGTCCAAAGCGCATTGGTATCTGCGCCAGGTTCGTGGCTCGTCCAACCTGTCGGGCGGCAAGTTGCTGAATGTCATGTCAGGCAACCTGAGCTTTCAGATCGAACACCATTTGTTCCCGGACATCCCAGCCAACCGATATGCGGAAATGGCCCCAGTGATCCGCGACATCTGCCAGCGCTATGGCCAGTTCTACAGCACCGGCTCGTTTGCACGCCAGTTCTCGACCGTGGTGTGGCGCATCGTGCGGCACGCCTTCCCTAGCCAGCCCACACAACTGGCTGAAGACCTGGC
>JBDKHX010000383.1:0-2672 GCA_039797415.1 Pseudomonadota bacterium
TCGTACCGCGACTTCGCGCTGACCCGAATCAAAGCCGAGCAACCATCGGTGTTGTGGGTGGCGTCGAACGATTCCTTGCTGCATGCCGTCAAGGCAGACGACGGTACGCCTTTGATGTCTTATCTGCCCAGCCCCTTGATGGGTGGCTTGCGTGCTGCCAGTGCTGAGTCGACCAAGGACATTGTGGCTACTATGGACGGCAGCCCGGTCACCGCCGATGTGTACGTGGGTGAGGGCGCATCCGGGGCATGGAAAACCTATCTCTTCAGCAGCCTAGGGCGTGGTGGGCGAGCCATTTTTGCCTTGGATGTGACTGATCCAAAAACAGAAGCGCTGAATGAGGACCACGCAGCCAACGTGTTCAAGTGGATGTTCAGTGCCGAAGATGATGGTGATTTGGGCTACGTTTTGGTGGATCCAGTTGTGCACCGAGCATCAGGGCAACCCAGCCAAGTGGTCAGGCTTAATACGGGGCGCTTTGCGTTGATGACGCCCAATGGCTACGGGTCCAGCAGCGGTGTGGCGGCCTTGTTCTTCTTGGATGTTCAAGGGCGCCAGTCTGACGGCACTTGGGGCGGCGGTCGTGTCAAGAAGTTGGTTGCCAAGGCATCCGATTCGGGCAACGGCATGATGGGGGCCACTTGGGTCGACATTGATAACAATGGCACGGCTGACTGGGTGTACGCCACGGACCTGAAGGGGCAACTGTGGAAGTTCGACATCAGCTCGTCCGACATGACCAAGTGGGCCTCGTCTTTTGTCGATGGTGCGGCCAACGCGCCGATGTTCCAGGCTCAATCGGGTGCCAGTGGCTCAGGCGATCCCCTGCCCATCACGACAGCGCCTGTGGTGACCTTCCCAGGTATGGGTGGCGTCATGATTGGCTTTGGAACGGGCAAGTCCATCGTGGCGGGAGACTTCCCCAACACAAGCCAGACGCAACGTTTTTACTCCATCTGGGACCGAGGCAACTTCGGCCCAGCTTCGGTGGGCACGCCAGGTGCAGCAGATTCAATACGAGCCATGCCAACCCATGCCAGCTTGCTGGGACGCAAATTACTGAGAAACACCGAAACGGGGGCCGTGACCTTCGATGAGGACAGTGAAGCTGCGACGATCAACTGGAATGATCAGGACGGTTGGTACCTGGACTTCCCCGTGACCCCTGGGCAAGATGTTGGTACCGGCGAAATGGTGTTGTCGACCCCTGTCGTGCGCTCTGGCATTTTGTTTTTCACTACCGTGTGGCCGGACAGCAGTGGCGAGGACCGTTGTCAAACCGACCCGTTTGCCAGCTTGTATGCCGTGAGCCCCACAGGCGGATCGGTTGTCAAAGGACTGTTGCCGTCGGGTGTCGGTATGTCTGTGTCCGATTCGAAAGTGCTGGTTGTGTTAGACCAGACCGTGGGCAAGGAAGTGGATGAGGAGTCTCTGCGTATCATTCCCCCCCGTGATGATGATATTTCTTTGAAGGCGCCCACCAGCAGCGGCCGTGTGCAGTGGCGCGTGATCCCTGGCCTGAAGACCCACTGAAGGTGATGAGCATGAATCAACGCCAAGGTGGTTTCACCCTGATTGAATTGATGATCACGGTTGCCATCATCGGTATCCTGGCTGCGGTGGCCTACCCGGCCTATACCGAGCAAGTGGCCAAAGGGCGCCGCGCGGATGCCCGTGTGCGACTGGTGGCCGCCCAGCAATGGATGGAGCGTTACTACACGGAGCGCTACAGCTACGCCTCGGCCAAGGAAACAACCAAAAATACCGACTTTGACAAGCAAGCATCTTTTGTGACCTCTCCCCCAGCGAGTGAGGGGCAAGCCATGTATACCTTGGGTGTGGTGGTCGACGGCACGACCTACACCTTGACGGCGACCCGTCAGGCAGGTTCCGCCATGGAAAAAGACGCCTGTGGCGACCTCACCTTGACTCAAGATGGCACCCGTAGCGTGACGAAATATGGCGATAAATACGCAACGCTTGCCGCTGCGGTAGCCGCTTGTTGGCATTGATCGTTTGAGGGTGTCGTTGTGATCGGGTTGAACATGCGTTCCAACTTCAGAGCCAAGCATTCGCCATTGCTAGCGGTCATGCTGCTGGTCATCGCGCTGCACGCGACGGGTGTGCTCTGGTGGACGCAGGCTCAAGCGGTGTCGGGACAGGGTGTCTGGGCCGCATCGCATTCGCAGCCATTCAGGGTTCGCGCCACTGTGATGCAAGAAACCATGGTGATGCCGGTGGGCGACGCCAGCGTTACAGCACCTGCGCCTTTGGTTGTGCGTGATGCCGAATCACAAAAGCCATCAGCTCAGGCCACATCGGATGATGGGGGAGCGTTGGCGCAAGTGGGGTCTGAGCGTCTGTGGACGCCGATCCCTTCCGACTACTTGTCCGATGAGCAAGTGGATGTGTTTCCGCGCCCCAAAGACGAGTGGATGCTCGATTGGCCTCAGGTGCCGTTGACGCATGAAGCCTGGCGGGTGACGGTGCGCATGTGGGTGTCTGCAGCTGGGTTCGTCGACCATGTTGAAACGCTCGATGCCCAGCCCTCCGCCGAATGGGTCAGCCAATTTTTGGCCCCCTTGGCCAGAACAGAAATGGAGCCCGCCACACTGGCAGGCCAACCCGTCCCTGTGACCTTCGTGGTACAGCTCGCCCCAGACCAATTGCAG
>JBDKHX010000384.1:0-5134 GCA_039797415.1 Pseudomonadota bacterium
TGACCATCTGGGTCAGTTTGACTTGCCCGGGGGCCTGCAGGTCCTCTGCCAACAGCGCATTGGCTTGTGAAATGGCGGCCAAAGGGTTGCGGATTTCGTGCGCAATCCCCGCAGACATTCGCCCCATGGCTGCCAATTTGTCTTGTCTGAGGCGGGCTTGAAGCGTGCGCACGTCCTCGATGAACATCACGCACACATCTTCGCCTCGGGCCTGGTCTTGTCCCTTTGTAAAACGAAGGCGCAACCTCAATGCCCGTTGTAATTCATCGTCAAATTTAAGCTTGGCAACGATGCCGTCCTCCGCAAGGGCAGGGTTGGCCACGGCTTTGTCAATGGCTCGGACGATGGGTTGCCACGCAGGCACGCCGCGCAGTTGGAAAGGCGCTTGGGCAGTTTGACCATGTGCGGCCAGAAGGCGCCTTGCCGCTGGGTTGGCTGTACGGACACGGCCCATCCGGTCGACCACCAAGACGCCTTCGCTCATTTGTTCGATGACTAGCTTGTTCAGTTGAGCTTGATGGCGAGCTTGTTCCATGCTGCCTCTGGCGCTGCGTTCTTCGCGTGCCAGGCGTAGCGCCAGTTCACTTGCCAGGATGGCGATGGCAAACAGGCCAAACCCAGTCAAGCCAGCCTGAGTTAACAGCAATGTGGGGCTGCCAGAGGTGTTGGTGTACTGAAGCCATGCCACGGCCAACAAATTCAAGGTGGCTGCAGCGGCTACGCCCAGAGCGAGAATCCGCGACATCAGCACCGCTGCCATCAATACAGGTAGGATCAGCAGAGCTTGAGAGTTGAAGTTGCTGCCGGCTACGTAATGCAGCAGGGCAAAAGCAACCAAGTCGACACCGACCGTGGCCAGTGATTGGCTGGTTTTGAGTGTGTGTTGCGAAGGGGCCTGTACACTTCTTTGCGATGGCAAACCCCACCAGATCAGTGTGGCTGAGCCATACAGCGCTGTGAGCCCCAACATCCACCAAGTCGGTTGGCTACCCAACAGGGTGGCCCCGATCAGGATGCCAAATAAGGTGATGCCAAGCGCAGCGCGTGCTGCCAGGAAGGCTCGGTAGATGCGAAAAAATGTGTGCGTGGATGCGTCCTTGGATATCTCCCCATCTTCGGGTGAGCCTGAGGACCACGGAGGGGCATCACCCATCTCGCTGTAGTTGTGAGTGGGCGAGGCCCCAGTTTCATCGTCAGGCCAAGCCAGATCAGTGAGTGCCGGGCCACCAAACCAAGATCCCATGGTGGTAGACCATGGCCCATGCCCATCAGCAGGATTGGGCGAGGGGGAGCTTGTTTGCGGCATGCTGTGTTTCAGCCTTGCCGAGGCCCGGCTCGCATGTGCTCGGGGCAGCAAAAGTGCTGTGTGCGACCACCCTGTGTCACGTCGACGGTGTCATGTTGAGGGAAGTGCACGCCGCAATGTGCGCAGGTCAGCATGACTTGGGGCTCGCCACTGGCCGAAGGGCTGGGTGGTTTGGTCGGTGATTTGACTGTCCGTTTGAGCTGTTGACGCACCGTTGGCGAATAAAACAGCCAGATGATGACGATCGCAAGTAGCAGGTACTTGAGCATGATGTCAACCCGATGTGCTGCGGTGCAGCAGTACTTCCAGCACAAAGCGAGAGCCGACGTAAGACAGCAAAAGCAGCATGGAGCCAGCGATCAGCCAACGGATGGCGAAGCGCCCGCGCCAGCCAAATTGCGCACGCCCAGCCAAAAGGGTCGCAAACACCGCCCACGACAACACCGAAAACACGGTTTTGTGATCCCAATGCCACGTGGTCGACAGCCATGCGCCCAAGACCAAAGTCAGTGTCAGCATGGCAAAACCTGCGGACACAAATCGGAATGTGAGCGATTCCAGGCGCAACAAGGGGATGCCCAATGCTTGACCCGCACCATGGGCAAGCGTGAGAGGTTTGGGAGACTTGCTTCGCAGTTGTCGTTCTGCTTGATTCAATACCGCAGCGTGGACCAATGCTGCGCCAAACAGGCCATAGGACGCAAAACCGGTCAGCCAGTGCAAAGGCGCCCATTGACCACCTGCGGCTGGATGAGTTTGACCCGGAAAAAAACATGCCAGAGCGACGGTCAGGGCAGCCAGTGTGGTCAAGGTGCGACGAATCGTCGGCAGACGAAGCCGGTGACTTTCAATGGCGTAGACCGCCAGCACCAGCCACGTGGTGACTGATAGCGCCGGGGCAAAACCAAATTTGGCCCCGTGCGTGGCTTGCCCGATAGACAAGGCATCGACGGCAATGGATATAAATTGAGCCAGCCAACCTGTGCACAACGCAAGCCAAATACCCCGATCCTGACGGTATTTCGAGACCGAATCGTCCACAATTTTTGCCGGTGGGATGGTGGCGGCCAACAGATAGGCCACCACAGCTGCGACACTGGGCCAAAAGCTGGGGGTGGTGGGCGATAAAATCATCCCCACAGTTTAAGGTGGACTCGTCGCTTGTGGCGGCTCCATTCCATCGGCGCAGCTTCGCGCCAACAGCATCAGCACAGTTTTCATGGCATCCAACCTCACCGAACGCCTCAGTCGACTCGTTAAAACCATGCGGGGGCAATCTCGCATCACCGAGTCCAATGTGCAGGACATGTTGCGTGAGGTCCGCATGGCCTTGCTGGAGGCTGACGTGGCCTTGCCGGTTGTGCGGAATTGGCCGCGACCATGGGTGACGGTGTGGCAGATCTGGACCTGACCACGCAGCCGCCTGCGATCATCCTGATGGCGGGTTTGCAAGGTGCAGGTAAAACCACCACCACGGCCAAATTGGCCAAGCACCTGATTGAAAAACGCAAGAAAAAGGTCTTGACTGTTTCTGCTGACGTGTACCGTCCTGCGGCGATTGAGCAGCTCAAGACGGTCACAGGCCAAGCGGGCGCCGAGTGGTTCCCCTCTACCCCGGACCAGAAGCCGGTCGACATTGGCCGCGCCGCGCTGGACTATGCCAAGAAGCATTTCTTTGATGTGCTGCTGGTGGACACGGCCGGCCGCCTTGCCATTGACGAAGTGCTGATGGCCGAGATCAAGGACCTGCACGCTACCCTCAACCCGGTAGAAACGCTGTTCGTGGTGGACGCCATGCAGGGCCAGGACGCGGTCAACACGGCCAAAGCGTTCAAGGAAGCCCTGCCGCTGACCGGCATCATCCTGACCAAGCTCGATGGTGATTCGCGAGGCGGGGCTGCGCTGTCGGTGCGCCAGATCACCGGGGCACCGATCAAGTTTGCCGGTACCAGCGAAAAGCTCGACGGCCTGGAGGTGTTTGACGCCGAGCGCCATGCCGGGCGCATCCTGGGCATGGGCGACATCCTGGCGCTGGTGGAGCAGGTCACTGCGGGCGTGGACATTGCTGCGGCACAAAAGCTGGCGGCCAAGGTCAAGAGCGGTGCCGGGTTTGACCTGAACGACTTTTTGGCCCAGATTCAGCAGATGAAGCAGATGGGCGGCCTGTCCAGCCTGATGGACAAGCTGCCTGCCGCCATGTCCGCGCAGGCTGGCAACGTGGACATGGAGCGCGCCGAAAAAGACATCAAGCGCAAGGAGGGCATCATCCACAGCATGACTCCGCTGGAGCGGCGCAAGCCCGAACTCATCAAGGCCACCCGCAAACGCCGCATTGCCGCTGGGGCTGGCGTGCAGGTGCAGGAAGTCAACCGCATGCTCAAGGAGTTTGAGCAAATGCAGGACATGATGAAAAAAATGAAGGGCGGCGGCATGATGAAGCTCATGAAGCGCCTGGGCGGTATGAAGGGCATGCCCAAAATGCCTTTCTGAAGAAAATAAGCCTCTAGCCCGCGTATTTCTTGATTCTTTAGCTACTAAATTCGTAGCGTAACTCACTCTGTCTGATTTTTCAGGCACAAAAAAAGGCAAGACGGGAATTCCCGTCTTGCCTTTTTGCTTAACGCGCGTGCGGTTTAGTACACGTCGTGCTGGGTGTTGTACACGTTGAACTTGCCGGTCGGTGTCACCAGGACCTTGTCCTTGATCACAGCCTTGAGCTTGAGTGTCTTGTCGTCCACCACCACAATGGCGGACTCTTCATTGGCAGCGCTCCAGACGGAGAACCAGACTTCGTCACCGGCCTTGTTGTACTCAGGCTGAACGACGCGCTTGGCACCCTTGCCCAGGCCTGCCCACTCGGCGATTGGCAAAATCTTGAAGCCATTGCCAAAGTTGTTGATGTCAAACACGGCGATGGACTGGCTGATCTTCTCGTCCGGGTTCAGCGGAGCGTCAACCCACAGGTTCTTGGACTTGGGGTGGCTCTTGATGAACAGCGAACCGCCGCCAGCGCCCTTGATGGTTTCCACCACTTTCCAGGCATGGGCCTTGTTCTTCACCGGATCGGTACCAATCAGGGAGATGGTTTCGTCACCCAGGTGGCTGGTGGCCCAGACGGGACCAAACTTGGGGTGCTTGAAGTTGGCACCACGGCCGGGGTGGGGAGTCTTGCCCACGCTGACCACGGCGGCCAGTTTGTCTTCCTTGGTGTCAATGACGGCGATCTTGTCGGACGCGTTGGCGGCGTCCATGAAGTAGCGGCCCGTGGACTCAAAACCACCATCGTGCAAGAAGCGCGGGGTGTTGATCTGAGTGACCTTCAGGTTTTCCAGGTCCGAGTAGTCCACCATGTGCACGGTGCCGGTTTCCTTGGCGTTGACCAGGAATTCAGGACGGTAGTGCGACGACACGATGGCCGCCACGCGTGGCTCGGGGTGGTAGTCCTGGGTGTCAGACGTCATGCCGCGGGTGCCGACCACGCGCAAAGGCTTGAGCGTGTCGCCGTCCATGATGACGTACTGGGGCGGCCAGTAGGCACCGGCGATGGCGTACTTGTCTTCATAGCCCTTGAACTTGGAGGTCTCCACCGAGCGTGCTTCCAGACCGATCTTGATCTCGGCCACGGCAGCAGGGGTTGCCATCCACAGGTCGATCAGCACGATCTTGGCGTCGCGGCCAATCACGTAGAGGTAGCGACCAGAGACCGACATGCGCGAAATGTGCACGGCGTAGCCAGTGTCCAGAATCTGCACGATCTTCTTGCTGGCACCGTCGATCAGGGCAATCTTGCCGGCATCGCGCAATGTCACCGAGAAGAGGTTGCTGATG
>JBDKHX010000385.1:0-2662 GCA_039797415.1 Pseudomonadota bacterium
TGGCGTTTTCACCTACAACGGTAAACGGATTGCGTTCATGCAATGACGTAAAATCGGCCCAACGTTATGCGGGGTTGACGTTAATTCGCCAGTCCTGCAACCGTTTTTCTAGAGGAATTCTCACGTAGGTGAGTTAACAGCCGACCCCCTGGGGTCGGTTTTTTTCTGCCCTCTCGTACAATAGAAGGTTCGGCCGACTTCACTCTTGCCGCCATCATGACCACTCCTCAAAAGCCCTCTTCGACAGACACCCCCAACGCCTCGCACGCCGAACCGGTCGTCGACACCAACAAACTGATCGAAGAGCGCCGGGAGAAACTGAACGCCATCCGCGCTCGCGGCGTGGCCTTCCCCAACGATTTCAAACCGGCTGACCGTGCTGCAGCCCTGCATGCGGCCCACGACAACACCGACGCGGAGACCTTGGAAGGCCAAGCCGTGAACGTGACCGTGGGTGGCCGCTTGATGCTCAAGCGCGTCATGGGCAAGGCCTGCTTTGGCACCTTGCAAGACGCCACCGGCCGCATCCAGGTCTACGTGACCTTGGACAACGTGGGCGCTGAACGCCTGGCCGACTTCAAGCATTGGGACCTGGGTGACATCCTGGGCGCCGAAGGCACCTTGTTCAAGACCAAGACCGGCGAGTTGTCCATCAAGGTCAACATGATCCGCCTGCTGACCAAGGCCCTGCGCCCGCTGCCAGACAAGTTCCACGGCATGACCGATCAGGAACAGAAGTACCGTCAGCGCTACGTCGACCTGATCGTGGACGACAACTCGCGCGCACGCTTCATCGCCCGTTCCAAGGCCATCGCGTCGATCCGTCAATTCATGGTGGACAACAACTTCCTGGAAGTTGAAACGCCGATGATGCACCCCATCCCTGGTGGTGCCAACGCCAAGCCTTTCACCACGCACCACAATGCGCTGGACCAGGAAATGTTCCTGCGCATCGCGCCTGAGCTGTACCTCAAGCGCTTGGTCGTGGGCGGTTTTGAGCGCGTGTTCGAGATCAACCGCAACTTCCGTAACGAAGGCGTGTCCGTGCGACACAACCCTGAGTTCACCATGATGGAGTTCTACGCGGCCTACTGGAACCACCGCGACCTGATGGACTTCACCGAAGAAGTGCTGCGCCATGCTGCCCGCGCCGCCGTGGGCTCAGCCAAGCTGACTTATGGCGACAAGGAAGTGGATCTGGAGTCGCCTTTCGCTCGCCTGACTGTGCGCGACTCGCTGATCCAGCACGCCGGCCTGACTGAAGCCGAGGCCGACAGCGCTGAAGCGCTGCACGCCAAGCTCAAGCAATTGGGCGAAGAGCCCCCTGCGCGCTGGTCGCTGGCCGAGCTGCAATTTGGCCTGTTTGAAGCTGCGGTGGAAGAAAAGCTGTGGCAGCCGACCTTCATCATCGACTACCCCGTCGAAGTGTCGCCACTGGCTCGCGCATCGGACACCAACCCGTCCATCACCGAGCGCTTTGAGCTGTTCATCACCGGCCGCGAATACGGCAACGGCTTCTCGGAGTTGAACGACGCCGAAGAACAAGCCGCCCGCTTTGCAGCGCAAGCCAACGCCAAGGATGCTGGCGACGAAGAAGCCATGTACTTCGACGCCGACTACATCCGCGCACTGGAATACGGCCTGCCTCCGACAGGTGGCTGCGGCATCGGCATCGATCGCTTGATCATGTTGTTGACCGACGCACCGAACATCCGTGACGTGATCTTGTTCCCGGCCCTGCGCCGCGAATTCTGATCACAACTCAAGAGGCTGGCATCAAAGCCAGCCGCCTGTAAAGCGCAGCCGTCACGTCAGAGTGGGTCACGATGCCCACCACGCGACGGCTGTTGTCCAATACGGGCACGTGATGCAAGCCCTTATCCGCAAAGGTTTGCATCAAGGTCAGCACGGGGGTGTCTTCACGCACGGTGTGAACCTGATCACTCATGATTTGCCCCACCACTTCAGCCTTGTCTGAATTGGGCCCCGGTGTGCGACGCAGAAAGCCCTGCAAAGCCACGGCCATCCCCGCTGCCGTGGTGTCGTCCATCTGACGCAGGAAGTCAGCCACCGTCAGGATACCAACCAAGCGCTGGGTGTTGTCCAACACAGGTAGCGCCTTGATTTTGTGGCGACGCAGCAGGTTCCAGGCTTCTTCCAGCTCGGTGGCAAAGGCCACGCTGATCACGTCGCGCGACATGATGTCGGCACAGGTCAAACCCACGTGACGATTAAAGGCATTGGATACGGCCACGTTATAAAGCTGCACCAGCTCATCGCTTTTGACGTCCACAAAAATACCAAGTTGGCGCACCGCACCTTCCAGGTCTTCATGCTCCAAGCCAGCGCGCTGCATGGGTTGCACATCGTCCGTAGCGTGGCGGCTGCGCACCGGCGCCTGCCCCCGATAAGGATATTGGCGCAACAGCACCACATTGTTGATGACCACCGCGGCCAGCAACAGCACCAGCACATTCACGCCAATCAGGGCCAAGGTGTGATCAACGGGCACCATGCGCCCGTGCTGTTCATGCACCAACAGCATGGCCAAGGCCCCACCAGGCGGATGGATGCAATTCAAGCGGGTCATCAACCACACCGTTAACGCCACCGCGACCGCCGCCGACACCACGGGGTCAGCGATGAACCGCATGCTGACCAA
>JBDKHX010000386.1:0-3091 GCA_039797415.1 Pseudomonadota bacterium
CTTGAGACGGTAATAAGGCACGGCCGCCATCACATGGTGTTCAATGTGGAAATGCACGCGCATGGGGGCCACTGTGGCACGAGCCAGCCAACCCGCACGGGTTGTTCGGGTATTGAAAAAGGTATCCCTTGAGTTGGATGTGCACGCATGCTCGGCCATCGATCGGATACGCACAAACACAGTGAACGGCGTCATGTAAGACAACACCCAGATGCCGAACAACCAGCCCTCACCACTGGCATCCAATGCCGCCCATAAGGCCAGATTGGTCAACAGCATCGGGGTGATGTTGCGTGCAAACGTGGTGATGCACTCTGGCAAGGTGCGGCCTTCTTGTGGCAACTTGGTCAGGTCTTGCGCAATGGTCCACTTCAGGTAACCAGCGTCCATCAACAAACGACCCACAAAGAACTTCAAGCCGGTCAAGCCCACGAGGTCGCGCACCAATTTGCGCATCAACGAAGCACGGGTTGTCGGAAACGGCGCCACCAATGAGATGTCCGTGTCTTGCGCAGAGCCTGTTTTGCTGTGATGAAGCAAATGGTGGGCTCGGTACTTGGCCAGGTCATTCCAGATGGGGCGTGCGCACACCCAATCCACCAACACCTCGTTGAACCACTTGGTCTTGAACAAGGTGCCGTGCGAGGCCTCGTGCATCAGGATAGCCAAGCCCAACTGTCGACCGGCTATCACGGCCATACCGACCAACACAGTCAACACGGCAGCCCATGTGGGCAGTTGATGCGAGGCCCAAGCCATCACAGCAAATGCCCCAGCAATCACACCCCATGTCGAGCCTACCGCCCACAAGCCACGCCAGTCCGACCGGCGGGTCAACGACAGGATCTCGGCAGAGGTAAAGATCTCACCGACTTTGCGGCGATACCCCGCCTGCGGTGGCACCTGGTAGCGTGAGGCCTGTGCTTGCGCCAGGCGTGATGTGTGTGGCATGAATACTCCGGTACAACATGGAGGCTGGATACACGCACGCAGCCTATGCTGCCGCGCGTTGACGTTCAAAAAAGCGTTGCCAGATCACATGACCGGCTTCATCAAACTGACGAACGGCGTCGAAAAACCGCTGCCGAGCCACGACGTCCACCAAAGGGTCGGGCAACAAGGGATCGAACACGACGTGTCGAATGGCCTGTCCGCCCAATAGATAGCACTCACGCGCAGCCGCATCGAGGCTGAGTTGGTGGGCCTGCGCCAGCCAATCGTCCAACTGGACCCGGGTGTGGCGATAGACCGAATTGAAGGCCCGGACGTCCCACAAAGCCCGCATCGCGCTGGCCCGCGCTGCATCAACCTCAGAGACAACCATCACAGCGGCTTGGCGCTCCAGCCCCAGGCCATGTAGACGCCGGCGGGTTGACTCCAGGTCGGCCTTCAGGTTGTTGGGCCGGATGGCCGCGCCTCGCTCCCATTCGGTGAAGCCCAGCAGGTTCAAAGCACGCTCGCGTCGGCGCAAGGCTTTGCGATCACTGCGGCCCAGCGATGTGCTCAAGACCATGATCCAGTCACCTTGCCAGTCGCGCACGCGTTCACCCGCATCACGCCAACCGGACACGTCTTGCGCCAAGTCCAACGCTTGTGCCCCCAAACGGTAACGGCCCCGGCCCACCGCCTCAACCTTTGACTCAGCGGCCAGGCGCACCAGCGACACCCGCACACTGTTCTCAGTCAAGCCAAAGAGCTGGCAAGCCGCCGCCAACTCGCCCACAGACAGGCCCTGACCGCGGTTAGCGGCCAGCAACAAGTCCAGGATCAGAGAGGAGGCAACAGGTTTCAAGGCAAAACATTACATTGTTTGGCGGTTTTAGCCAGATGCTGACATATTACATGCAGCAACAAATTCAGCAACTTAGTGAAACCATGTGGGCATCCGCAAGCAAGGGGGCGCCATTGTTCCTAGAATCTAGGGTCTGGCAGTTAGCCGGCATTTAGGGCCCCTCGATGACCACCCCCGAACAAAAACGCGCAGAGCTGAAAAAAGCGGCGCTCGAATACCATGAGCTGCCCACCCCGGGCAAGCTGGCCATCACGGCCACCAAGCAATTGACCAACCAGCGCGACTTGGCGCTGGCTTACTCCCCCGGCGTCGCCGCCCCTTGCGAAGAAATCGTTGAAAACCCGGCTGCGGCGTTCAAGTACACCAGCCGAGGCAACCTGGTTGCCGTGATCACCAACGGCACCGCCGTGCTGGGCTTGGGCGACATTGGCCCCCTGGCCGCCAAGCCGGTGATGGAAGGCAAGGCCGTTCTGTTCAAGAAGTTCTCGGACATCGATGTGTTTGACATCGAAATCAACGAGAAAGACCCCGAAAAGCTGGTCGAAATCATTGCCTCGCTGGAGCCAACCTTCGGCGGCATCAATCTGGAAGACATCAAGGCACCGGACTGCTTCTACGTCGAGCGCAAGTTGCGCGAACGCATGAAGATCCCTGTCTTCCACGACGACCAACACGGCACGGCCATCGTGGTGGGCGCCGCTTTGCTCAACGGCTTGAAGGTTGCGGGCAAGGACATCAAGAACGTCAAACTGGTCACATCTGGTGCTGGCGCCGCCGCACTGGCCTGTCTGGGCTTGCTGGTCAAGCTGGGTGTGCCGCGTGAAAACATCTGGGTCACCGACCTGGCTGGCGTGGTCTATGAAGGTCAAAAGACCGATCAGCGCAAGCTGGCAGAGGTCATCGAAGGCGCAGACATTTTCCTGGGCCTGTCGGCTGGCGGCGTGCTCAAGCCCGACATGGTCGCCAAGATGGCCGCCCGCCCGATCATCTTCGCGCTGGCCAACCCCACACCCGAGATCCTGCCCGAGGAAGTCAAGGCCGTGCGCGACGACGCCATTATGGCGACTGGCCGCTCGGACTACCCCAACCAGGTCAACAACGTCCTTTGCTTCCCCTACATCTTCCGTGGGGCACTGGACTCCGGCGCGACCACCATCACCGATGAGATGGAAATCGCCGCCGTTCACGCCATTGCCGAATTGGCCCAGGCCGAACAAAGCGATGTGGTGGCGGCCGCCTATGTGGGCGCCAACCTGAGCTTTGGCCCTGAATACCTGATCCCCAAGCCGTTTGACCCAC
>JBDKHX010000387.1:0-2655 GCA_039797415.1 Pseudomonadota bacterium
GTTGATGGCCGCCTTGCCCGCGATGCAAGAGTGGTTTGCGAACGCCAGAATCCGGGGTGCGAGTGAGTCCATTCAGAACGGCATTCAAACGGCCAGAGCTGAAGCAATCCGCCGCAACCGACCCGTCACATTCTGGTTGGTCAACAACGATGACCTCCATACATTCCTGGCATCCTGCTCGCTGTCGAGCACGGGTAATGCGTGGATGGTCGCCGTCAACGACCCTGGCGGCAGTTGCGACGAAGCTCCGTCGCTAACGACAACCCCCATGATCGTCACTGGTCGCACTGCGGGTGATGCTGGGGCAAAGGTCACGGTCACGGCCCTGCAAACGGATGCATCCACTTCGGCTAGCAGCATCACATTCAACGGCTTTGGCGTGGTCACAAACACAAGCGCAATTGCCCGTATCGACATTGAAAGCGCAGGCGCCGAAGCAGGTGCACGCGCCTTGCGCATTGCGATCTCTCCCAGCGGGACATCTCGGATGTGCGACCCCTCTGTCACCACAGATGGAGACCCACGGAAATGCTGACCCATCAACGCGCCCCCAGCCGAAGCCACCAACAAGCGGGCTTTGCCATCACCGACGTACTGATGGCCATTTTGCTTTTCTCTGTCGGTGTTTTGGGATTGGTTGGCCTGCAAGGGGCCATGACCAAAACCCAACTGGAAGCCAAGGTTCGGGCCGACGCAAGCTACCTGGCCAACGAGTTGGTTGCACAAATATGGTCTGACACCATCAATATCAACTCGTATTCAGAATCCGGCTGCGAGGGCTATGCCCCTTGCAACACGTGGCAAAGCAAAGTCACGTCATCCCTGCCTGGCGGCACAGGAGAGGTCACGACCAATTCCTCTGGCGATGTGACCATCACCATCACCTGGACCAATACCGCGGGCGATCAACACCAATATGTCACGCAGACCACCGTCTCTGCTGCGGGGAGTTGAAATGCCTCGAACAACCCAACATAACAATCGCCAAGGCGGCTTCACCCTCATCGAATTGATGGTGGGCGCGGTACTGGGCATGTTGACCGTCATCGTGATCGCACAAGTTCTGGTTCAATCCGAAAGCACCCGCAGAACGCTTGGCGCAGGAGGGGATGCAGAAGTCAACGGGTCACTTGCCACCTTTGGCCTGCAACGCGAAATTCAGATGGCTGGATATGGCCTCAGCAGTGAACCTCGCGCGATGGGGTGCAAAGTCAATGCCCAATATGACACATCGGGCACGCCCATGGGCATCACGCTGGCACCTGTCGTGATCACGCCAGGCAGCGGAACGGCTCCGGATGAAATCACTATCCTGTATGCCGCCACCCAAACCAGTTCAGTCCCCATCAGCATCACTGAAAACCACCCACAGACACAGGAATATTTCATCGTCTCATCCGCCCTTGGCATCCGTGCGGGAGATCAACTGATTGCTGTCCCTGAAACCATCAGCGCGGCCAGCGAATGCACGCTATTGGCCGCCACAGACGACATCGCGAGCCCCGCGACCACCCTCGGACTGGAGCGCATTCCGCACGCATCGACCAACAAATGGAATCAATCGTCGCTCTACCCAGCAGGAGGTTACCTATCCAACAGCTTTTTGATCAACGTGGGCAGACTGGTTCAAAAAACCTACTCGGTGAGCGACAACAACGCGCTGCAAGTCGAAACCCTCAGTAGCAGCAATGGTGCCGCGTCCACATCAGACGCATACAGCAACATCGTCAACCTGCAAGCCCTGTACGGCAAAGATACGAACAACGATGGCACCGTAGACAAGTACGAGGCCGCATCACCCAGCTCAGCCACTGAATGGGCTCAGGTCCTGAGCATCAAAATCGCGTTGGTAGCTCGCAGCGGCAACTACGAAAAGGAAGAAGTCACAACCGCAGCCCCCATCTGGGACTACGGCAGCAACATTGACCCAACAGACGAAACCCTGATCACGTGTCACGACGGCAGGAAATGCATCACGCTGGACGTTTCAGGAGATACAGACTGGAAGCACTATCGCTACAAGGTCTACTCCAACACCGTTCCCTTGCGTAACGTGCTTTGGCACTCTTGACCAGGGACAGCACCATGTTCAAGCACACAGCCCATCCAAAACGCCTTCGCCGTAGTCAAGGCGTGGCATTGATTTTTGCCCTCATCACCTTGGTCGCATTGATGCTGGGCGCCCTGGCTCTGGTTCGCAACACGGACACCGCCGCGCTGGTTCTAGGCAACCTAGGCTTCAAGCAAGACGCAACTCAGTCGGCGGATCAGGCTACACGAGAAGCCATCAACTGGCTCAACATCAACAGCGCGGCCTTGAATGCCAGCAAGCCCAAAGGTTACTACGCCAGCACCCAAGAGTACGCCGCAGATGGCACAACAAAACTGGGCCCCATCGACCTGACAGGGAATCAACTGCCCAACAAGCACACACGGCAGCTGATTGATTGGGACGACAACGACTGCAGCAGCACAGCAGGCGGTACCTACGCCAGTTGCGCCATCGAGCCGGAGCTTGTGGCAGACACCATCAATGGCAACACCGCCAAATATGTGATCTTGCGCATGTGCAACAAAGTTGGCGACTTCACGAAAGACGACACGATTATCTGCGCGACACCATTAGGTGGCAGTAACGTCGAAATTTCAAGCAAA
>JBDKHX010000388.1:0-2655 GCA_039797415.1 Pseudomonadota bacterium
CCCCTTGGGCACGCCAGCTTGATCCGTGATCTGCTGGATGCCGGTTGCGTTGTAGCCCAAGCGGGTAAACAAGGTGTACCCCGCCTCAGCCAGGCGTTTTGGGATGTCGGTTTTGTCTGCGGTGCGAGCCATGAGTGAAATAATATGACCAGTCGTCTTAAAATGCAAGCGGCCCGCTAAAAGGCCATTTTTTGCCCACATTCAAACTGTCATCAACGCCAGACCCAGCACAACGGGAGACAGCAGCGACAACACCACATTGATGGCCATGCAAGGCGGCACCACGCCTTGTGGGCTGCGCACAAATGACCTCAACTGTCGCCAGGCCCAAGCGGCAAGCGGCACCCATACCAGCCCCCACACAACTTGCTGAGGCCAGACACCCAACAACACAGCCAGCACCACCACGGCTGAGGCCAAGCCCCATTGGGCGCCGATGACCTGTACGCTCCCACGGAGCCCGAGCACCATGGGCAGCGTCAGCCTGCCGGCTCGCCGATCGGGCTCCACGTCGGGAAACTGATTGAGCAGCAACAAATTGTTGACCATGAAAAATGGCACCAGCGATGCGAGCACACCCGCCCAACTCCATTGCCCAGTCAACACCACCTGCGTTCCCAGCACCATCGCGGGCCCAAAACCCAACCCAGGCGCAACCAGACACAACCAAGGGCGCCGAGTCAGCCAAGGCGTGTAAATGGCGACCAACACGACGCCCAATCCACCAAGCATCAACAAAGGCAGACGAGCGCCTGGCACGGCCCAAAGAAAGTAAAACCCGACCCATACGGTCATCAGCAACGTGCCGACACCCAGCATCAAGGTGTAGGCCGCCAAATCAGGACGTGAGGGCAAGACCCCGCTCCCGCCACTGAAGGGCGTGCGTTGCGTGGTCTGGTCCAAGCCCACCTTGAAGTCCATGTACTCGTTCAAGGCATTGACGCTGACGTGTGCAGCCAATCCGCCCAGCAAAACCAAACCGACTCGCAACCACCAGGTGGCGTCATGCGGCACGGCATGCCAGGACAGCGCCACGCCCAAAAACACACATGACAACGTCAACAACAAAAAAGGCGGACGAGCCGGGCCGAGTCGAGCTTGGATGGAGGTGAAAGGCATGAACTCGATTCTGCCCGCAACGGAAAAGCCCGATCAAAACGCATGCACATCCGTCCTTTATTCCCAGGCTTCGCGGCAGTTTGTGCGTACCACGCCAGGTTTGAGCCACACGCCGGGTTTGCACGAGTTCATCCCTCTTGCCTGCCACGCAAAGAATGACCACGGATTGAAAAACGACAACCATTCAACGCAACGCAAAAGCGGAGTAGACAAACATGGCCATCTCTCGTTCCTGGTTCCGTCAAGCTGCCGTCATGGCAGCGCTGGTCCCTGCTTTCCACGCACAGGCTTACTTCAATTGGGAGACGGTGGAACTCCCCGTTTCCAGCGGCGCTTCTTGCGGCAACGGCACGCCCTACCGCTTCTTCATCAACCGCACCTTCCTCACTTCCAAAACGGTGGTGATGTTTGAAGGCGGCGGCGCCTGCTGGACGCAAGATGCCTGCTTGGGCAAAGGCGGCATCCTGGGTGCCAGCAACCCCAACGGGGTCCCATCCAACTACATGACGTCGACCTCATCGACGGCCGCACTCGGTCTGGTCACCCCATTCACAGCCCGCATTGACCCACTGACGTCTGTGCAAACCCAAGGTTGGAACATCGTGTACGTGCCCTACTGCACTGGCGACGTACACACGGGCAACAAGGTCGGCGTGTACAACGATGCCAACCCTGCCAACCCCACAACCTACTATCACCGGGGCATCGTCAACGGCACAGCCTTGGCCAACTGGCTCGCTGCCAATCTATCCAAACCAGCCAAGCTGCTGGTGACGGGCTTCTCTGCTGGCGGTGCAGGTGCCACAGCCAACTACGACGTGCTGCGCCGGGCGCTCCGCCCCACCAAGTCATCCTTGCTGGCAGACTCGGGTCCACTGTTCCAAGCTCCTGCTGGCGGTGACATCAGTCAATATCCATCGATCCCCTTGCACACAACCGTGCGCACGGCATGGGGTTGGAACGGGCCCAATGGCGCAGTCAGCCGACTGGCATCCAGCCTGCCTGCTGGTTCATTCGATGCCAACAACGTGGGATCGTTGCCGCAAGCACTGGCAACAGCCTATCCCTCTGACCGCATGGGCTATGCCCTGTTCAAGCAAGACTTGATCTACTCGGCCTTCTCGTATGCATCCTTTGACCCGTCCATCAGTGGCGCCCCAACGGAGGCCTTGCGCAATGCCGCTTTGCTGACTTTGTGGAACAAGGACATCGGGCCATGGATCAACGCCATGAACACCAAGCCCAACATCGGCTACTACGTACCGTATGGCCGAGACTTCCTCAGCTCACACACCCTGACCACCCTGACGTTTGACGCAACGGCTGTGGCCAACGCCAACCAAAAGAACATTGGCAGCTTTGTGGACAACTTGTTGGACGGATCAGGCACCCCAACCCGCGCTGTTGACACCGGCACCAAGATGCAAACATCGCTGACGCTGTCGGTATTGAACTGGGTGCTCGACACCCTGGCACCGCTGCTTGGCATCAGCCTCTAAGCCCTACATAGCGGCATCCAGCCCGGCGTTGGCGCAA
>JBDKHX010000389.1:0-2651 GCA_039797415.1 Pseudomonadota bacterium
GCCGTCATCAACACCGGCGTGAGCCGCTCCAGCGAGCCGCGAACGATCATGGCCTGGCTGAAGGTTTCACCCTCTTGGGCGCACAGGTTGATGTAGTGGCTGATTTTGAGGATGCCGTTGCGCGTGGCAATGCCTGTTAGCGTGATGAAGCCCACCAGGGCGGCCACCGATAAAGGCTGACCGGACAGCCACAAAGCCACGACGCTACCGACCAAGGCCAAGGGGATGTTGCCCATGATGATGGCCGCAAGCGTGACCGATCGATAGCGGCTGTACAGCACCATGAAGATCAAAGCCAGTGACACCGCAGCCAAAGCCGACATCAGCTTGGCCGCTTGTTCTTGCGCCTGGAACTGGCCTTCCAAGGCGGTGAAGTAGCCCTCAGGCAAAGGCTTGGCATCGACGGATTGGCGAATGGCTTGCACCACCTGGGCCATGTCACGCCCGTCGGTGTTGGCTGAGATCACGATGCGACGGCGGGCGTTTTCTCGGCTGATCTGATTGGGGCCATCGCTGTCTTCAATGCTGGCCAGTTGTGACAGGGGGACGTGCCCGTTGGGCGTTTCAATCAACAGTTTGGACAAGTCACCCGGGCCTCGGGCTTGATCGCTCAGCCGCATCACCAGATCAAAACGACGGTTGCCTTCCACGATCTGGGTGATGCGTTCACCTTCAATCATGTCTTGCAAGGCGCGCAGCAAAGGGCCGGGCGCCACACCCAGTCGGGCTGCCTGGTCGTAGTCCAGTTTGACTTTGAGTTGGGGGATCAGGACTTGTTTTTCAACTTGCAAGTCGGTTACGCCCGGCACCTGAGCCAGTCGTTCACGCAACTCTGTGGCGATGCCGCGCAAGGTGTCCAGATCGTCACCGTAGACCTTCAAGGCAATTTGCGCCCGCACACCCGACAGCATGTGATCCAGTCGGTGTGAGATGGGTTGACCAATGTTGGTGACGGCGGGCAGCACGCTCAAGCGCGTACGGATGTCGGCAATGATGACTTCACGGGAACGGTCAGATGGCTTGATGTCGACATCGATGTCCGATGAATGCACGCCTTCAGCGTGTTCGTCCAGCTCAGCCCGGCCGGTGCGGCGGCCTACTTGTGTGACCTCGGGCACCGTGGCGATCAGTTGCTCGGCCAGTTTGCCAATGCGGCCTGATTCATCCAGCGAGGTGCCGGGGTTGAGTTGCATGTTGATGGTCAGGGTGCCCTCGTTGAAAGGGGGCAGGAACGACCGGGGTAGCCAATGCACGGACGTGGCCGCTGCGACGACAGCCAGTGCTGCGGCTGCCAGCAAGGTGCGGCCATGCCCGAAAGACCAGGTCAACAAGCGGGTGTCCCAAGCTTTGAGCTTTTGCACCAGGGGGCTGTCGGCATGGGCGGGCAGCTTCATCTTGGGCAGCAGGTAGTAAGCCAGCACCGGGGTGACCGTGACGGACACGACCATGCTGGCCAGAATGGACACGATGTAGGCCAGGCCCAGCGGCATGAACAAGCGGCCTTCAATGCCCGGTAGAGCAAACAAGGGCACGAACACCAGCACGATGATGAAGGTGGCGTACACGATGGCAGAGCGCACTTCCAGCGTGGCTTGAGCGATCACGGTGATGGCGGGCAAAGGTTGCGGCAGGTCGCGGTTCAGGCGCAAGCGGCGCAGCACGTTTTCAACGCCGACCACGGCGTCGTCGACCAGCTCGCCAATGGCGATGGCCAAACCGCCCAAGGTCATGGTGTTGATGGACAAGCCCATGTAGTGAAACACCAGCGCAGTCACCAACAAGGACAAGGGGATGGCCGTCAGCGATATCACCGTGGTGCGCACATTGAGCAAAAAGGCGAACAGCACGATGGCGACCAGGATGGCGCCATCGCGCAAGGCTTCTTCGACGTTGTTGACCGATCGCTCGATGAAGTCGGCTTGTTTGAACAAGAACTGCGGTGCCGCCACACCGCTGGGGCGCGAGGTGGCCAAATCAGCCAAGGCCTTTTCAACCGAACGGGTGACGGTCAGGCTGTCGGCGCTGGGTTGTTTTTGCACGGACAGGATCACGGCGGGGTGTGCGTTGTAGCTGGCATCGCCCCGTTTGGTGGCTGCCGCCACGGTGACTTTGGCCACTTGCTGCAGCAACACGGCTTGCCCGTTTTGCATGCTGACCACCAGCTTTTGAAGGTCTTCAATGCGGCTGGTGCGGCCAATCTGGCGGATCAGGTATTCACGGCCATTGGCTTGCAAAAAGCCGCCGCTGGTGTTGGCACCAAAGTCTTGCAGGGCACGGGCCACGCTCTCGCGGTCGACATGCAAGGCTTGCAACTGATCGGCCTGGATTTCAACGCGGTATTGGCGCACTTCGCCACCAATGGGGATCACTTGTGCCACGCCAGGCAAGGTCAGCAAGCGCGGGCGCACCACCCAGTCGGCATATTCACGCACCTGCATCGGGCTGGCTTGTGCGGGGTCTGCGGGCAGGGCGATCAACATGATCTCGCCCATCAGGGATGAGATGGGGCCGAGTTGCGGCACCACGCCGCTGGGCAGTTGCTCACGCACGAGGCTCAAGCGTTCATTGACCTGTTGGCGGTTGCGATACAGGTCAGTGCCCCAGTCAAATTCGACATTGATGATGGACAAGCCAATGCCCGATGTGGACCG
>JBDKHX010000390.1:0-2648 GCA_039797415.1 Pseudomonadota bacterium
CGGGGGCGCAAGCCGGTGTCGTCCATCAACACGGTGCGCCAAGGTACGTTGCGGCGTATGGCCTCAAACTGGTTGGCGTAGCCGCTTTGGGCTGCCTTGGCTTGCAGCGAGTCGGTGCCCACATCGTGGCGCTCAAAAACGCCGCTGTCTTGGCTGGCCTCTTGCAAGGCTTGCAGGGGGCCGACTCCTAAGGTTTTGGCAATGGTGTCGCTCAGGTCCTTGGGCAGGTTGTTGATGCCCATGGCTCGCACCGCTGTGACAAAGAACTCTTTTTGCTCGTCGTGCGCGTTGATGCTGTCCAGCGTTGATTGGCTCAGCGAGAACCAGGTGCCCGCGCGCAGGGTGCGCACGGTGCCTTCGCCCATCCACAGTTTGAGGCGCGCTTCGCGTGCCTGTTGCATGGTGGTGGCCGCAAATTGGGCTTGGTCGGGGTGGCTGTACAAGCCATCGGCGACGGGGTCGTAACTGGTCAGCCAGCTTTGCAGTGCACTGGCTTGTGGGCCACCCCATTGGTGGTTGGTGGGCACATCGGCCACGATGGCGCGGTTGGCTTCATAGTCCCACCCCAGCACGGTGGTGCCCATCGAGCCTCCGGCTTGCCCCAATTGGCGCCACGCGCCCAGGGCCTGGATGCTGTCTTGCTCTTCTTGGCTGCTGCTGCGGTGAAAGCGAATGCCTTTGCCGCCCAACAGCGTGCCGCTGGTCGGATCTTGCGATTGGTTCAGGCTGTTGGCAAAGATGACGATGGTGTGCCCGCCGGGGGCGGCTTCGTCTTCTTCTACGCGCCAGTTAAGACCCTCTTCCGCCAGCAACCGAGCAACGATGCTCCAATCTGATTCTCGGTATTGAACACAATATTTACGCACCCCACCGGTTGGCCCGTACAGGCCATTGGCCACGTGCTGGGCCACGTCTTCATCCCAGCGCCAGGCGGCAATGCTGTCGTGACCAGCAAAGACATCTTCCACAATGTCCATGACGCTTTTGTCTTGCCACACGCGGCTGCACAAGGTGTGGTCCAGCAGGGCAATCCATGGCCGCACCAGCAGTGATTTGCGGGCCAAGCCGCCATCGCTGTCCAGGGATTGCGCCTCGGTCACATAACCGCTGCGGCGGTGCTGGCTGCCATCAGCCAAGGTCGTCACCAAGGTGATCGGGCGAGCGTAAAGCTGTTTGAGTTCAACCTGGGTGTTGAGCACCAAGGCTTGGATGTGCAGCGAGAACGGCTGAGACACGCCATCGGTCAGCACAAAGCTCTCGACCATCAGGTCGGCTGGCAATGCACGCTCGGCGCTGGCTGATTCAAGGCTGTACAGGCGCTTGTCTGTTTGCCATTGCGCAATCAAGTCACCCAACAAACTGTTCAGGGCCGATTGCAGTTTGTTCAAGGCCAGATTCATGACCGTGTCCCTGATTTGATTTGTGAATCAGGGGATTTTGAGGACTCTAGCTACTCTGCAATACACCCATGTTGGTGTATTGCGCAACCAGGGGTAACAACACCGAAACCCAAGGCTTTCAATGTGCAATGCCCCTTGCTCACGCTCACTCAATGGGGGTGAGCTTGGCCACGCTGAGCATCAACCACTTGGTGCCATGTCGGCCAAAGTTGACCTGCACACGGGCATCCGGCCCGTTGCCTTCCAGCGTCAACACCACGCCCTCGCCAAACTTGTTGTGAAACACGCTTTGGCCCACGCGCAAACCACCTTCTGACTTGGCCTTGGCCATGGCTGCCGGGATGGGTGCCGTCAAATCTTTGAACGACTCCTCACGGCGCGGATACCCGCCATAAGACTGTTGCCCGCCACGGCCACCAGAAGCCGCCCCAGCGCGATAAGGCTGGGCCCCTGCGCCCACCACCGAGCCCATGCCGCGGCCGCTGGCCCAGCTGTCCTGGTAGGTTTTGGCAAAGCCCGAACCAAAGCCCTGGTTCTGCGGCGTCAACCACTTCAAGGTGGACTCAGGTAGCTCTTCCAAAAAGCGGCTCTTGATGTTGTAGCGCGTCTGGCCATGCAACATCCGCGTCTGGCTGAAAGTGATATGCAGGCGTTGACGTGCGCGGGTGATGGCCACGTACATCAAGCGCCGCTCTTCTTCCAGGCCGGCCGTATCGGTCAGCGAGTTTTCATGCGGGAACAGGCCCTCTTCCAAGCCCGTGATGAACACGTTGTTGAACTCCAAGCCCTTGGCCGCGTGGATGGTCATCAACTGAACCGCATCCTGGCCCGCTTGCGCCTGGTTGTCGCCCGCCTCCAGTGAGGCATGGGTCAAGAAGGCCAACAGGGGTGAAATGATTTCACCGGTGTCCGCATCAGGCAGGGTGTCCACACGGGCCACGGCCGCCGGCAAACCTTCAGCCAAGGTGCCCGCCAACTCATCAACTGGCAAGGCCACGGCATCTTTGCCAAAACCTTCCTGCGTCACAAAGGCTTCAGCAGCGTTGACCAATTCGGCCAAGTTTTCCAGCCGCTCCTGGCCCTCTTTTTCGGTGCGATAAAAGTCAGCCAGACCACTGGTTTCGACCACGTGCTCGATGATTTCGCGCAGGTCAGGCCACGTGTGGCCTCACGCATGCGGTCCACCAAGGCGTTAAAGGCCAACAGGTTGGCACCCGCCTTGCCCGCCACCGCCGTCGCGCTTTGCGA
>JBDKHX010000391.1:0-2644 GCA_039797415.1 Pseudomonadota bacterium
CGGCGGTGGGGTGAGTGCTTGATTTGTCATATTGCCTCCTGCTTGCCGAATTGGATACAGAACAATTCGGCCATCGTGAGGCTTGACTGTAGGCAGCAGAGGCGACCCGCACCATGAGGGTTGGCGACAAAAAGGTAATTTTGGCGACAAATGGGTTTAGGGGAAACGCTGGGGCCCGTTAAATAGGGCTACGCCTGAATTGGCTGGGCGTTTGGCCAGACCAGCGTGTGAAGGCTTGGGTGAAGCTGCGGCGATCGGAAAAGCCGAGTTGCTCACTGATGTCTTCGATGCTGAGTGCATCGTTGCCAAGCCATTGTTGGGCCAATTGATACCGGACTCGGTCCTGGATACTGGAGTGGCTGTCGCCCAGGTCCTTGAGACGGCGCTGAAGCGTGCGGCTGTGCATGCCCAGCGCGTCAGCCAGCGCGTCAAGCCCCAGTCGCATCATGACGGGGCGGCTCACAAACAGCTGCGTGATTTGAGTGATCAGCGGCGAGGTGTTGGTGTCTTGAGCGCCTGGGGCATGCTCGGTGCGTTGGGCCAGTTGCTGCGCCACGCGCTGCGCGGCCAGCTGATTCAAGACGGGAAAGGCGCCTCGCAGAGGGCGATCCAGCATGCTGCGATCAAACCAAAGGGCGTCCACCGGGGCGTCGTATTCAACCGGTGTTTGAAAGAAGCGCTCGACTGCGTCGGAGTTGATGTGGCGAGGGTGGCGAAGGGTGACTTTGCCTGTCAGCCCTTCAGGCCCCAGCAGCAGGCGGCTGAATTTGATGGTGGTGGTGAAGACCGCTTCCGTGAAGTGCCAGGTGGTGTCGGGTGTGGCGTCCGGATGGTTGTATTGCAGGACAAGGCGGGCTTGGCTGCCGTGTTCTGCCAATGAAAAGCCCATGAACGGATTGACCAAAGGGGGAATCCATTCGAGTGATCGGGTTGCATCACGCAGGGTGGCGCTGGTGGTGATGAAGGTTTCGATGTCGGACAGGTATTCAAACGCGAACGATTCGCCCAGCACGATGGGGAAATGCTGCCCGTTGGCTTGCTGACGGGTTTGATCTACACAGCGCTGCATGATGCGTTGCATGGCTTCGCGCTGGATGGTGGCGGTTTCGGGGTGCAGGCTGCCGACATCGATGCCTTCGTCGCGAAACATGCTGGCCAAGTCAAGTCCACATTGCGTGGCCGCACGCACCCAATTCGTCACTGTGACGAAGGGGATGGCGGGTTCGGTGGCAGTGTGGAGAGGCATGGCGTCAGGCGATCAAACCGTTCTTGAATCGCTGTCAAAACGAGTGAGCCATTGAAGCACTTCTTGTGCGGTGGCGTCGGGGTGCTCAAACGGGTACAGGTGGCTGCCCGTGATCCAGCTGATCTGGTTGTGGACGACTCGCCGGGTGGCATCCAGGCCAATGGAGCGAACCTCGTGGGACTGTGTGCCGCCAATGAACGCCGCTGGGCATTGGATCGGTTTGCGGCGAAGTTCTTGGGCCAGCTTATGCGGCATGGTGCGGTAGATCGCGGTTTCGACATCGCGGTCGAAGGAGAGCCGCCTGACGGGTGTGGCGCCCTCAGGGCTGGTGCCTTGATGCACGTAGTCAGCCAGCACCGATGGGCTGAAGGCCGCAAATTTGGGTTTGGCCGTGAAGTGCTGGCGTGCTGCTTCCAGATCGGGCCATTGATGACAGCGCTGGGCGGAGATGCCGGAGGGCATGACGCGGTCGACGGCACCAACAGATTTGATGATGCCCAAAGATGCGGCTCGCCAGCCCGCCACCACGGGCGAGTCCAGGAGGATCAAGCCGGCTGCCAGTTCTGGATAACGGCTGGCGACCATGGTGCTGAGGTATCCACCCAAGGAGTGGCCGATCAGGATGGCCGGTTGTTTGACTTGCCGCTCAATGAAGTCTCGCAGCTGTTCGACCAGCATGGGCCAGTTGGGTGTCACGGGGTAGCGAGGGTCGTGCCCGAACTTGTCAATGGCATGGACCTCATAGCCTGCGGCTTGCCAGACTTTGAACAGCGAGCGGTAGGTGCTGGCCGGAAAGCTGTTGGCGTGAGAGAAGACGATGGTGCGGCAGGTCATGGGTCAGATCGAGCTGGCTGGTGGGGTGTCGCTGAATTGGAAGAACTGCCACCACAGGGCACGTCCGGCAGAGTCGAATCGTCGGATGGTTTCAAAGCAATGTTGGCGAGCCTGGATATCGACCATGCCATCGGGCAAGAGCGGATCGTAAAGGACCTGCCGAATGGCCGGGCGGCCCAGTAAAAAAGCCTCACGCGCGGCTTGGTCTGGTGAGAGCTTGGATGCAGTGGTCAGCCAAGCTTCCAGTTGTTGTTCCACGGTCTGATAGCGCTGGTTCAAGTCCAGGTTGTGCCAAAGCGTACGCAGCCGAGTTTGATGAGTCGCCCCAAATTGGTCTGCACGGAACACGATGGCGCCAGATTCCAGCCCCAGCTGATGCAAGCGCTGGCGGAGGTCGTCCACCCCTCCGGTGAGGTTGTCGGGGCGGATGAACAAACCCTTTTCAAGCTCGGCGAAGCCGTGCAGTTTGAAGGCTTGTTGACGGCGGCTTTGCGTGGGTTTGTCACTGCGTGACAGGCCGCCGCAATGCACGCCGATGTACTGACCATCCCAGTGCTGGATGCG
>JBDKHX010000392.1:0-2627 GCA_039797415.1 Pseudomonadota bacterium
CAACCCGACCACTCGCAATGCTGCGGCTCAAGCTTTGGTTACCAAAACCACGCTTGAGGCCGGTGTGCGTAAGGGCATCAAACTCTCCTTGCAAGCGGCGGGTAAGCCTACAGCCCTTGCCGATGTGGCAGACATTGGGCTTTACAACGGTGCCAATGTGACCATTGGTCACGATGCCATGTTGGATGTTGGGCCTGGTGGATCGATCTCATTAGAAGCTGGTCACAGCATCTCCATTGATGGCACGTTGCGCGCTCAAGGTGGGGTGATCAATGCACGATTGTTGGGAAGTCGCGGGTCAGAAGCTACTGCGCTACAGCCAGAGGGCTCGTCCGATGCAATTGGTTTCGTTGAAGGCCAGCAAATCCATTTGAAGGGTCACGCCAAACTGGATGCAAGTGGCGTTGCCAGGCTCTACAAGGATGCCAGCGGTCGCCAAACGGGTGAAGTGCTAGCTGGGGGCTCGGTCAGCCTGAACTACGACACCAGCACTGCTGTGCGTGGCCTGTTGGTGACCGAATCGGGGTCTGAAATCGATGTCAGTGGTGTTGCTGCAGACATCAATATCGGCCGAGGCGCGAATCTGGAGCGCATCAGCAAAGGTGCTGGCGCGATCAACATCGGATCGACCGATGGCTTTTTGTTGCAAGGCACATTGAAAGCGGATCGGCCTGACGCTTCGGTTGCCGGCGGTACTTTGAACGTCAACGTCAGCCGGGCTGGCTTGGGCGATGTGACCAAGAGTGGCGGCACACCCTATACAGCCACGGAGCGTGCGATAGTCCTGACAGCAACCCAGGCAGAGGCAGCGGAACTTGGATCTGGCAACCTGGGGCAAGGCATTTTGTCGGCTGACCGTGTCAATGCGGCGGGTTTTGATCGGGTGCAGTTGAGAGCTGATGACCGTGTGGTCCTGGGTGCGGGAGCCAACCTGGATGGCATCTCCGTCAAAGATGGCGTGACAACGCAAAAGCGATTGCGTTCGGCCATGATCAACTATCGCGTGCTGGAGGCTCAGGGAACGGGCGAAGCGGGGCGTCACGTGGTCTCGGCGCAATACGTGGCCTTAGGTAACAAGGACCTGCCTGTTCAGTTTGGAGAGTCCCGTACTGAACCCGTTGTGCCTGCGTCGTCCAAGGGGGCCGCCACGCTGAATGTTCAGGCTGGCCTGATTGAGGTCTATGGCAACAGTGCTTTGCGTGGCATCGGGCAGACTGAGTTGAATGCGACTCTAGCCGCAGACGGCACCCAAAGCCGGAGGGATGGCGAGGTCCGTTGGATTGGCCGCTCGCTGACAACAGGGTCGGGTGATTCTTTGAATCGTGACTTGAACGGTGCGTTCAACTTCTCGGGCGACCTGGATGTGACGGCTGGACAAACCTACGCCACAACCTTGTCTGATTTCGTGGTGCAGGGGGCTTTGGGCGATTCGAATTTCATGCTGCATGCACCGACCAATGGCAGCACCAGCCAGACGCCTTTGACTGCACTTGCCAGTTTGAAGTTGCAGGCTCAGAACCTGAACATCGATGGTGTCATCCGCCAACCTTTTGGCCAAATCACCATCAATGGTGAGTTGACGCCTGAATTGGGCGCGCACAGCGTGCTGTCTGTCTCGGGTGATGGCGTGAAGGTGCCGGTGGGCACCACAGTCAATCAGACGCAATGGTTGTACATGGCCGATGGCAGCACCTTGAGCCTTGATCCAACGTCGCCTGCTGCCATGACCTTGGATGGCAAGTTGCTGACCAAGGGCATTTTGGTGAAGGGTAAGGGTTTGAAGATCGATGGCCGATCGCAGATGCAGGCGCAAGCCGGCGGTGACCTGATCGCGTGGGAATTCATGCCTGGTGTTGGCGGTAGCTCCGACACATTGAACCGTGGCAATGTGTTCGCGATTGTGCCGAACTACAGCTACGACTTCGCGCCCTACGACACTGAGATCAATGGCGCGACAGCCAAGGCCGGGACGCAATTGACGGCAGGTGACCGTGTAACCATCGGGTCGACCAATGGCATCTTGCCTCCAGGCCAATACACCCTGCTACCTGCCCGCTACGCGGTCTTGCCGGGCGCCGTTCTGGTGTCAGAAACAACGGTCAAGTCGGGTGCAGACTTGGCCCAAGGCATCAAGCGTGATGATGGCAGTGTGACTGTTTCTGGTTACAAGACAGCCGTTGGTACGGCCATCAACGGAGGCCAAGATCCGCGCCTGGCCTTGGTGTTGGAGCCTGAATCCACCTTCCGTGCCAAGAGCGAGATTCAGGTCACATCCATCAACCAGTATCAAAAGGATGCAGGCCAGGGGCAAGAGGCTTTGCCTGGTGATGCAGGGCGCATTTCCCTTGTTGCCAAGGAAGATCCATTTCAATGGGCCGCCCTGTACAACCTGGCAGGTAAAGACGGATTTGCCGCGGGTCAGTTAGATCTGGCCATGAAGGATATTACCGTTGTCAGCAGTGATGCAGAAGGTGCGGCGCCTGACTACGCCGTCACCGTTGAGGCCTTGCAGGCAACCGGAGCGGATAGCGTGTTGTTGGGTGGGTATCGACAAGGATCAACCACCCAGCAAACCTTGATCCAGCAGGCTGATACGGTCAAGATTTCAGCTGATGTTGAGTTGGCTG
>JBDKHX010000393.1:0-2627 GCA_039797415.1 Pseudomonadota bacterium
GTGCATCTGAGTAACGTTGTGGCCGGCCTTGGCACGACGCGGTGTGCGTTGCAGGCCGGCTGCGGCGGCGCGCAGGGCGGCCATGCGCTCGTCATGACGCTCATCGGGTTTCAGGCCATCGTCTACCGCTTGAATGCTGCGGCCCTCGTATTGCTCCGTGTCGCCTCGCGCCACAACGGCCGCTTCCCGCACGGGGGGCAAGCCCTTGGTGACGTCAATCGTCACGTTTGGATCGGTATAGGGGCCTGAGCAGTCATACAGCGTGACAGCTTCGCCATTGGTCAGCGACACCTCGCGCATCGGCACCCGCACACCGGGGTGGCTGCCTTCCACGTAAACCTTGCGGGATGCGGGCAAGGGCTCTCGCGTCAGGCGCGCGAGTTCTTGCAGGGTTTGCAGTGCAACAGCGGGATCGGGGGCGTTCATGGGTGGCTCTCCTGGCAGCAAGTGTGGTGACACGTGCTCCGAGGGGCGCCATGAGGCCCATCTTGGATGCCAATGAGGGCGGGTGCGAACAAGCCTGCAAGCGGGCCGATGCAGCACGCTTGAAGGGCTGCACCTGCCATTGGCGCCAATATGGGCCTTAACAGGACGGCTCTTCTTTCGCCGGTATGAACCGGATCAAGTTCAGCGGGTTCGGATCAAATCCATCTCAGCGTACCGGCTCAAACCTTCTGGTCTGGCGGACACACCCCGGAGCAAGGCGCTAGTGTAGCGCGCGTTGCTCCGCTTTGATCGCCATCAGTGAGCGATGGCGGTACGGGTAACAGGGTTTTGCGTTGCCGGATGGGCCGTGTCTGATTTGTCATCAGACGCGAACATGGCTTTGAACGATGCAAAGCTGGCAGAGACTTCTGCCGGCGAGGGGCTCATCAAAGCCAAAAGCAAGGCCAAAGGGGCGATGGCGAAAAGCGGGCGCATGGTGGTCCGGGTAAGCGGACGGTCCTCATTGAGTTCTTGTTGAGGGCTCAGTGTAGGCGTCGAGGTTGTCGCTGGTTATCCCTAGTACGGGGGGCTCAGGCCCCATGACTGTGGGGGGGAGGGCTTTTGTGCCAAATCCGTCACATGCATGCACATCAGGGCTGGCGCCTGGTGATTTGAATGCGGTGATCTTTGGTGGCGACTGACGATGAGCCACATTGGCCGCAGCCTGATCCGCACGTCGATGCGGTAGGGGTGGGGGCGCCACAGCTCGCGCCCGCGCTGGATGGCTTGAGCAAGGCTTTCCAGCTTGGCCACCACCGTTTGATCAAGTAGCCCAGCGCGATCAGGCCGATGCCGGTTGCGATCAGGTTTTGAACAGTGGGTGACATGGCGGATATCCAGGTACGTGCATCAGGTCAGCCAAAGGCTGGACACCCGGTAGACCACAAAGCAGGCGGCGTAGGCCAGGGCAAACAGGTAGACCGTCATCCAAAGAGGGGTCTTCCAGCCATTGGTTTCTCGGCGCACCACAATCAAGGTTGACAAGCATTGCGGCGCAAAAACATACCAGGTCATCAACGACAGTGCCGTGGGCAATGACCAGGCATGTTGGATCAGGCTGGTCAAGGCGCCGGTCAACTCATCGCCGGTTTGCGACAGGGCATACACGGTGCCCAATGCGCTCACGGCCACTTCGCGTGCAGCCATGCCTGGCACCAGGGCAATGCAGATCTGCCAGTTGAAGCCAATGGGCTCAAAAACGACTTGCAGCGCGCGGCCAGCCATGCCTGCCAGGCTGTATTCGATGGCGGGTTGGGTGGCGCCGGCTGGCGGCGCTGGGAAGTTCGACAAGAACCACAACACAATCATCAACGCCAGGATGATGGTGCCCACACGTTGCACAAAGGTGCGCGCACGCTCCCACAGGCCCAAGCCGAGGTTGCCCAGGTGCGGCCAGTGGTAATCGGGCAGTTCCATCAGCAAGGGCTGCCCACCTTTGTGCTTCATGAACAGCTTGAGCACCAATGCCACCAACATGGCCGAGATGATGCCGGCGGCGTACAAGGCGAACAGCACCAAACCTTGCAGGTTGAAGATGCCGCCTACGGTGCGGTCTGGGATGAAGGCCGCAATCAACAGCGCATACACCGGCAAACGAGCGGAGCAGGTCATCAACGGCGCGATCAGGATGGTGACCAGGCGGTCTCGTGGGTCCGCGATCGTGCGAGTGGCCATGATCCCAGGGATGGCGCAGGCAAAGCTGGACAACAAAGGGATGAAGGCGCGGCCAGACAGGCCGACTCCGCCCATCACGCGGTCCAGCAAAAATGCGGCGCGAGGCAAATAGCCGGAGTCTTCCAGCGCCAGAATGAAGGCGAACAAGATCAGGATCTGAGGCAGAAAAATCAACACGCTGCCTGCGCCGCTGATCACGCCATCTACCAGCAAGCTACGCAGCATGCCGTCAGCCATGTGCGCTTGCACCCAGCCACCTGCGGCGGTGACGGCGCCATCAATCCAATCCATCGGAGCCGCAGCCCAGCTGAACACAGCTTGGAACACCAGGAACATGAGGGCTGCCAAAATGACGGGGCCCAGCACTGGGTGCAGAACGTAGCGGTCCAGTTTGGCGGTGTGCGAGGGGACGTGGTCCGGCGTCTTGACGCAGGTTGCCAGCAGGTGGCCCACCCGTTTGTGCGTCT
>JBDKHX010000394.1:0-4629 GCA_039797415.1 Pseudomonadota bacterium
ATGCGGTGGCTGGCACGGTGGAACCAGTAGTAGCAAAACTCTACAGCGAGGTACAGCCCGGCAAAGGTCCAGGGGGTGATCTCGATGGTGGTCAATCGGTGGGCATAGACCCAGTCCATGGCGGGCAGGATGACGGCGACCACCCACAACACGTCGACGATCATGTAGGCGCCGCCCAGGTTCATGCTGGCCAGCGAATCACGCCAGTCATAGATGCCGGTTTTGCGAAACCGCCACCACTCCAGGCCCACGACGAGGACGAAGATCGGGGTCAAACCAATCAGGAACCAGTCGCGCCAGTCGGTTTCGGCCAGGATGGAGGCCACGGGGCCGGGAAGGTCGGTCAGGGTCATGTTGGCTAGAAGGAGGCTGAATCTGTGTGATTCTTATTCATCTAACCTGAAAGATGGCTTGTGATTCTTGACATATCGCGCCAAACTGGCTCTTAACGCCTCGCGTGATGTCCTGATGTCAGGAAGGGTTGCACTTGGCATGATGCGGTCTTATGGTTGTCACACGTGTCGCTGCTTCGTACGTTCAATTGCTCTACGAGTACCTGCAAGGGGAAGGGGTAGACGCGGCGCGTTTGCTGGGTCCTGCGCCTTCGTTGCAGGATCATTTTGTGTCCATGCCCGTGTGGCAGGCCATGTTGGCCAAAGTGCAAGCCCACGATGGGCGTCCAGCTCTGGGCTTGCGCATTGCCGAAAAGATCAGCCCCCGTCACTTCGGTGTGGTGGGGTATGTGGCCCTGGCTTGTGAGACTTTGGCAGATGCCTTGCTGCGCCTGGAGCGTTATCACGCCTCGGTTTATGACGCCAATTTGGCGCAACTGCATGTGGCAGCCAATGGCGTGTGCATCGAATGGGGGGTGTCGCGCGGCAAGCCGGGTGCCTTGGTTGATGAAACGGGCATTGCATCCCTGGTGCAGCTGGCGCGTGACATCACGGGGCGTTATTGGCCGATCACCGAGGTGGCATTTGTCAACCCGCGCCCGGCTGATGTCACGCCATACGAAGACTTCTTTGGATGCAAGGTTCAGTTTGACCAACCGGTGACGCGGCTGGTGATCGACGCCCGTTTTCTGGCCTTGCCTGTTCGCAAGGTCGACCCGGCGCTGTTGGCCGATCTGGACAGTCAGGCGCAGGAGTTGCTCAGCCGCGTGTCAGCGGTGCCGGCTGCTGTGGATGTGTGGCGCCGTGACCTGATCACCTTGATCCGTGAGGGCCGGGCCACTCTGGCCAATTTGTCGGAGTTGCATCACACCAGCCCGCGCAGTTTGCAGCGGCGTCTGGCTGAGCACGGCATGAGCTTTCAAAGCCTGTTGGACGAAACACGGTTTCAGTTGGCCAAGAGCTATTTGCTGGATTCGTCCTTGGACTTGGTCGAGATGGCTTTGTTACTGGGCTATTCAGAGCAAAGTGCTTTTACGCGTGCGTTCCGCAACTGGACTGGCATGGCCCCCGCTCAGTGGCGCAAGCAGCAACTGAGTCAACCCGCAGCGCAGGCTGCCTGACAACATGGCTTTGCCCAAACCTCCTCTTGCCCTGGTTCAAAACGGGCTGGCTCAACATGGGCAATATGCGGGCTTGATCGACCGACTGGATTGGTCTGGTCTGCAAACGGCGCAGCCAAAAAGTGCGTTGTGGCGGCGTCTGCACCACAAGCGTTGGCAGTACATCGGTATCGGGTCAGATGACTTGTTTGTCGGCGTGGCCATTGTCAATGTGGGCTGGTGCCAGACTGCGTTTGCCTATGTGTTTGACCGCCGTCGTCGTCGGCGCCTGGCTGATTGGAGTGCAGATGGCTTGCCTGGGCTCAACGGTGGGGTCTCGGATGAACCGGTTGTTGGGGCCAAGTCCTGGTTCAAGTCTTTCGGATCGAGTTTGTCGATTCACCATGAGGCTGATGCCTTGCATGTGCGTGTTGACGCAGGTGGCATCCAGTTGCAAGCGGCTTTGTCTTTGAATGATGCGCCTGACTTTTTGTTGGCGGTAGGCCCCATTGAGCAAGGCGTGTCACACGCTACACAAAAGTCGCCGGGCTTGATGGTGTCGGGTCAGTTGGTGGTGGCTGGGCAAAAACACACCTTGGATGGCGCGATAGGCTGTCTGGATAGCTCAAACGGATTGTTGGCGCGTGACACAGCCTGGCGCTGGGCCTGTGCGCATGGGCAGGGTGTGGGCTTCAACTTGCAAGATGGCTACTTCGGTAACAACGAGAACGTGTTGTGGCTGGATGGTCAATTGATTGTGTTGGGTCGAGCCCATTTTGAGTTTGATGCAGCCCACCCGTTGAAACCCTGGCGCGTGTACACCGATGACGGCTTGTTGGATTTGAGCTTCAACCCCGAAGGGGCGCGGCAAGAAGACCGCAACTTGTTGATCGCAGCCAGCCATTACGTGCAGCCAGTGGGGACGTTCAATGGGTGGGTCAAGGCCCATGCCATGGCGCAGGCCAAGCTCGTGACTGGGTTGTTGGGGGTAACGGAGGACCACCACTCACGCTGGTAGCGTCAGAATCAATCATTGGCTCCCGGCATAGTCCAAACGGATCATGGCTTAAAGCACAGCGCAACATTGCGCATGCAGCATGGGCGCATGTCAAAACCGTCGCTTCGAATTCTGCAACTGCGGACATGCCGGATGACCCGTGGGTGAAGGCGTTTCCTTTGACCTGCCATGCCTTGGGGCCATCGTACTTAGGGAAATGGGCCTATGCGCCTAAATTGGTGCCTTGGCTCAAGGCGAATGCCCACCGATATGACGCCGTCATCGTCAATGGTATTTGGCAATATCACGCCCATGGTGTGTGGCGTGCGTTGCGCGGCACAGCAACATCTGAAAAAGTGGTTGTTCTGGCCTTGGGCTGAATACCGTGCTTTGCGGGATGCGGCCGCAGTGATGTTTACCTGTGAGGATGAGCGGCGTTTGGCTCGAGAGTCATTCTGGCTTTACCGTTGTAAAGAGTTCGTGATCAGCTACGGCACCAGTGCCCCACCCGATAGGGCTGCGGCGCAGCGACAGGCGTTCTTGCAGAAGTTCCCGCATCTGGCTGACAAACGGTGCCTGTTGTTCTTGGGGCGAGTTCATGAAAAGAAGGGGCCTGACCTTTTGTTCCAAGCCTTTGCCAATATCAAAGCACGGAACCCGCAACTGGTGGAGAACGTGCAGATCGTGATGGCAGGGCCGGCCGATGACGCGTATGGGCAAAAGATTCAGCGACTGGTCTCTGATGTGGGTTTGCAGGCGCAAACGACCTGGACAGGCATGATCAGTGGCGATGTGAAGTGGGGCGCATTCCGGTCTGCGGATGCGTTCATCCTGCCTTCGCATCAAGAGAACTTTGGTATCGCCGTCGCGGAGTCGATGGCTTGTGGCGTGCCGGTTCTGATCTCTAACCAGGTCAACATCTGGCGCGAGATTGAACAGGCCCATGCAGGTCTGGTTGAGGCTGATACGGTGGCCGGTACAGAGCGCTTACTTGAGCGGTGGCTGCAGACGCCTCAGCCTGTGTGGGCACAAATGAGAACCAATGCGAAAGACTGCTTTGAGCAGCGCTTCTTGATTGACAGGACAGCGGAGTCTTTCCTTGGCGCCATGAATGCGTATGGAGTGGGCGCCTGATGCTAGAGTGAGCCGCATCGGATTCGTTTTTCCATGCGTCATGAAGCAAGTTGGTTTTTTGAATTGGCTGGTATTGCGTTGCTTGGTCATCTTTTGCCTGTTGGTGGGTGCCAGTAGCCATGGGCAAACGTCTACCGACGCGGTAGCGTCAAACGAGACACCAGCAAGCGAGGCACCCATGTTGGTGGCCAACCGGCTGGTGACGACTTTCCGCTCGCCCTTTTTGGGCATGACGGCGCAAGAGCGCGCCAGACGTTCTACAGCGAATGTGGATCAAGCCTTGGACAAGGGCGGTGCGGGGCGGGTGAGCAGCAAGGTGTCGCCACAGGGGCACTTGGTGTTTGTTGATGATTCGATGGTGATCATCCTGACGCCCCAAGATGTCGATCCCCTGAGTCAGGACACGCTGGATGCCATGACGGCACGCACGGTGCAGGCCTTGCAGTTGAGCGTCAAGGAGACCAAGGAAAGCCGTGATGCGCACCACTTGCTGGTCGCCTTGGGGTTGGTTGGTGCCGCGACGCTGTTGGCCGCCTGTGTGTTATGGATACTGGGGCGAGTGAGGTCTCGGATCTTGCCTGCGGTGATCCGATTGATTGAACGCCAGACAGCCAAGTTGGGCGCAGGTGCGGCTGAAATTCTGCGCCGAGACCGACTGGTTCTGTTCGTGGCGTGGTGCGATCGGGGCTTGAGGGCCGCATTGGCTTTGCTGTTGGGGTATGCCTGGCTGAGTTTTTCCCTGCTGCAGTTTCCCTATACCCGCCCATGGGGCGAGGGCCTCAATCACTACCTCACATCCGTTGCGATGGGCTTGACCAAGGGCATGCTGGGGGCGGTACCTGGGTTGCTGATTGCGGTGGTGATTTTGTTGATCGCCCGTGCTGCGGTCGGTATTTTGGGATCCTTATTCACAAGGATCGAGCAAGGTCACGTGGGGGTGCACTGGATCGCGCCAGATTCTGTGGGCCCCACGCGCCGCATTGCCACTTGGCTTGTCTGGCTGTTT
>JBDKHX010000395.1:0-2617 GCA_039797415.1 Pseudomonadota bacterium
GACGTCAACCGCCTGATGTCGTTTTACTCCCCACAATTCTCCAACGGCGCTTATGACTACATGCAGTGGCGCATTGCCGTTACAAAGGAAGTCGGACAACAGCGCGCACGCGGGTTCCAACTCAAGGATCTGGCGATTTTGGGATGGAAAGACAAGCGAGACCTGCTCGTCGTCACCTTTGGTGAGGTCGCCAACGGTCAACGAGTTGGCGCTATCAAACGTCAATACTGGGGCAAAGAGGGTGGCCTCTGGAAAATTTTCTACGAAGGAGTGATCGGATGATCCGCAAAACCATGTCCCTGCAGGGATTGGCGTCCAAGCTCGCCATCGCTGGTGTGGCTGCTTTGACCATCGGCACACAAGCCATGGCCCAAACCGTCAAGATCTCGACCAACCAGGGCGACATCATCGTCCAGCTAGAAACCGCCAAGGCCCCTAAATCGGTCGACAATTTCCTGCAATACGCCAAGGCAGGCCACTACAACGGCACGATCTTCCACCGCGTGATCGACGGCTTCATGATCCAAGGTGGTGGCTTCACCCCTGACATGCAGCAAAAGCCCACGCGCCCACCGATTCCATTGGAAAGCCGCAATGGCCTGAGCAACGTGCGTGGCACCTTGGCCATGGCACGAACCAACGTTCCTGATTCAGCCACTTCACAATTTTTCATCAACGTGAAGGACAATGGCTTCCTGGATTCCGCGCGCTCCCCTGATGGCAATGGCTACGCCGTGTTTGGCAAAGTCACCCAGGGTATGGATGTGGTCGACAAGATCCGCAAGGTCGAGACCAGCCAGCGCGGCCCCTTCGGTGATGTGCCGGTGCAACCCGTCATCATCAAACAAGTCACCATCGAGAAATAACATGACCAAAACCGTTGAACTGACCACCTCCGCAGGCGTGATCCGCCTGGAACTGGACGACACCAAAGCCCCTGTGACCGTTGCCAACTTCTTGGAATACGTCAACAGCGGCCACTACAACGGCACCATCTTCCACCGCGTGATCAAGGGCTTCATGGTCCAAGGCGGCGGCTTTGAGCCAGGCCTGAAGCAAAAGGCAACCAAAGGCGAGATCCAGAACGAAGCCAACAACGGCCTCAAGAACGACCGCTACACCATCGCCATGGCCCGCACCAGCGCGCCCCACTCGGCTAGCGCCCAGTTCTTCATCAACGGCACCAACAACGAGTTCCTGAACTTCAAGTCCGAAACGCCTAACGGCTGGGGCTATGCCGTGTTTGGCAAAGTGGTTGCAGGCACAGAAGTGGTTGATGAAATCGAAAAGGCCAAGACTGGCCGCCAAGGTTTCCATGACGATGTGCCAAAAGAAGACATCGTGATCATCACGGCCGTGGAACTGTAAAGTGAGCGGGAAGCCACCCTTCCCCTCCTCGCCCGGTTTACTCAATGCACCGCCCTCGTGGCGGTGCATTGATTTCATATCGGACATTCACCTGGACGCCAACCTGCCAGCCACCACGACTTGCTTGCAACGGTACCTATCCAGCACACAAGCTGATGCAGTCTTGATACTGGGTGATTTGTTTGAAGCCTGGATTGGCGACGACCTGCGCACTCAGGCCTACGAGGCTCAATGCGTTGACATGCTGGCTGCAGCAGGCAAGCGCCTGCATCTGGGCATCATGGTCGGTAACCGAGACTTCCTGGTCGGCCAGGCGTTGATTCAAGCCTGCTGCGCCCACGGCATGACTGACCCGACCATCTTGAAGGCCTGGAACCAAACAGCGCTGCTGATCCACGGTGACGAGTTGTGCCTCGCTGACACCGAATACCTCAAGTTCCGCCAAAACGTTCGGCAACCGGCTTGGCAAAGCAACTTTTTGGCACAGCCACTGGCCAATCGTCTTGCCGTTGCCCGGCAGATGCGACAAGCCAGCCAAGCCCACCAAAAGAGCCAAAGCAAGATGGAATGGGCTGATGTGGATGAAACCGCAGCGGCAGACTGGATGGCCCAAAGCGGCGCTGATTTCTTGATCCATGGGCATACGCACCACCCACAAACCCAATCATTTGGGCCAGGTATACGCCACGTGCTCAGCGACTGGGATTTGGACCACACGCAGCCTCCACGGGCTGAAGTTCTGCGTTGGACGGCCCGGGGATTTGAACGTCTGCCCTTAGCCTAAAAAAACCAGACCTAAAAAACAAATGGCCGGATCACAGTCCGGCCATTTTGTTTTGGCCCCGGCTGACACCAGGGCATTGGATCCAGCTTACTCGGCCGTAGCGGCCTCTGGCTTGGTCTTGTCGCTTTTCTTGTTGGGCTGGATGTCCAATTTGACCTCAGGCTCGCCTGCGCCGTTGTCCACCACATCCACCGTCAAGCGCCCGCCGTCCACCAAGCTGCCGAACAGCAACTCATCAGCCAAGGCACGACGGATCGTGTCTTGAATCAGGCGTTGCATGGGTCGAGCCCCCATCAAAGGATCGAAGCCCTTACGCGCCAGGTGGCGACGCAGTTCATCTGTGAATGTGACCTCGACCTTCTTCTCTGCCAACTGGCTTTCCAGTTGCAGCAAGAACTTGTCGACCACACGCAAGATGATCTCTTCGTCCAAAGGCTTGAAGCCTACGATCGCATCCAACCGGTT
>JBDKHX010000396.1:0-2613 GCA_039797415.1 Pseudomonadota bacterium
GCATCGGGTTGCATCAGGTTCATGCTGCTTTGAACGGCTGAACATGAAAAGTACAAAGACTTTGAACCCAGGGTTTCAGACACAAAGGGTTTGGGGTGCGGCGAGGAGGCTATGGGGTCAGACATATCAAATCAAGTTTCGGCTTTGAGCAGGGCGCCATCACGCTGCTGCAGCCATTGTTCCGCATGCTCGATCAAGTAGTAGCGAAACGCTTCGGCTGCGGGTGACAACACTTTGGATGCTTCGTGCACGATGTTCCAGGTGCGCATGATGGGCGTGCCTTCAAAGTCCACCAGTTTCAGCAGGCCGTGGCGCAACTCTGTGGCCACCGCGTGCAATGACAGCAGCGCAATGCCCATGTCTGCCATGACAGACGATTTGATGGCTTCGCTGCTGGCCACTTCCATGGCAATGCGTGGGGCCAAGCGTCGGTCTCGCAGATAGTGGTCCAACACATACCTCACTTCTGACCCGGGTTCGCGAGCAATCAAGGGGTAGTGCACCAAGGCCTGCAAAGGCGGATGACCCACGCCCAGTAGCGGGTGGCCTGGCGGGCACACAAACACCATGGGGTGGCCCGCAAAGGGCTCTGACCTGAGGGCGTACTCCTTGGGCGGGCGCCCAGTGACGGCCAAATCCACCTCGTTGGCCTGCATGCGTTTGACCATGGTGTCCATGTCCTTGACCACATCCAGTCGCACATCGACCCCAGGGTGTTCCCTTTGAAACTGGGCCAGCAGGGCCGGCATGAAGTAGCCGGCTGTGCTGATCATGCCAATGGTTAAAACCCCTGTTTCGACCCTTTTGAAGCGGGCCATCACGTTCTCGGCATCCTTCAAAGTGGACAGCAATCGCTTGGCATAGACCAGGAAATATTCGCCCGCCATGGTGAGCTGAATTTGCCGTCCTTGCCTCTCAAACAGGGGCAATCCGACGTAGTTTTCAAGCTCTTTGACCTGCATGGTCACAGCCGGTGGAGACAGGTGCAAAGACTCCGCCGCGCGGCTGAAGCTCAATTGCCTTGCCACCTCGGTGAAGACCCTTAACTGCCTAAAAGTCACGCGCTTCATTAAGTAAAACCTTAATTGAATGCAAAGAAATATTGAATTTACCTGATGTGAGTGCCGTCCTACAGTGGTTTTAACCCCTTCTGTGTTGAACCCAGTTAAACAGGATTCGTCATGAACAAGCCAGTGGAAGACGGTGTCATCACCGACGCAAAGAAGCGCTACAGCGCAGGTGTCTTGAAGTACCGCCAAATGGGTTATTGGGATTCGGACTACCAGCCCAAAGAGACCGACGTGATCTGCCTGTTCCGCATCACGCCGCAAGAAGGGGTGGACCCCATTGAGGCCGCCGCCGCCGTGGCCGGTGAATCGTCCACCGCCACCTGGACCGTGGTGTGGACCGACCGCCTGACCGCTTGCGACACCTATCGCGCCAAGGCTTACAAGGTGGAAGAAGTGCCCAATAACCCTGGCCAGTACTTCGCTTGGGTGGCCTATGACCTGATCCTGTTTGAAGAAGGCTCGATCGCCAACATGACGGCCAGCCTGATCGGCAACGTGTTCAGCTTCAAGCCACTCAAAGCCTGCCGTCTGGAAGACATCCGCATCCCTGTGGCTTATGTCAAAACCTTCAAGGGGCCGCCCACGGGTTTGGTGGTGGAGCGTGAGCGCCTGGACAAATATGGCCGCCCTTTGCTGGGCGCGACCACCAAGCCCAAGCTGGGCCTGTCAGGTCGCAACTATGGCCGAGTGGTCTACGAAGGCCTCAAGGGCGGCTTGGACTTCATGAAGGACGACGAGAACATCAACTCGCAACCCTTCATGCACTGGCGTGACCGCTTCCTGTTTGTGATGGATGCCGTCAACAAAGCCAGCGCCATGACCGGTGAGGTCAAGGGCAGCTACTTGAACATCACCGGCGCCACCATGGAAGACATGTACGAGCGCGCCGAGTTCGCCAAAGAGCTAGGCTCAGTGGTGATCATGGTCGACTTGGTGGTGGGCTGGACGGCCATCCAATCGATGGCCAACTGGTGCCGCAAGAACGACATGATCATGCACATGCACCGTGCGGGTCATGGCACCTACACACGGCAAAAGAGTCACGGCGTCAGCTTCCGCGTGATTGCCAAGTGGCTGCGCCTGGCTGGCTGCGATCACCTTCACACTGGCACCGCCGTGGGCAAGTTGGAAGGCGACCCCATGACTGTGCAGGGCTACTACAACGTCTGCCGTGACAGCGTCACCAAGCAAGACCTGCCACGTGGTTTGTTCTTCGATCAGGACTGGGCCGACCTCAAGAAGGTCATGCCGGTGGCTTCTGGTGGCATCCACGCTGGCCAGATGCACCAGCTGCTCGACCTGTTTGGCGACGACGTGATCTTGCAATTTGGTGGCGGCACCATCGGCCACCCACAAGGCATTCAGGCTGGCGCCGTGGCCAACCGTGTCGCGCTGGAATGCATGGTCAAGGCCCGCAACGAAGGCCGCAACATCCGCGAAGAGGGCCCTGCGATCTTGCAAAAGGCCGCGCGCTTTTGCACGCCGCTGCAGCAGGCCTTGGACACCTGGGGTGACATCACCTTCAACTCCGCGTCCACCGACA
>JBDKHX010000397.1:0-2889 GCA_039797415.1 Pseudomonadota bacterium
GCGCTGGACGACGTCTACCTCTACACCGTCGATGATCTGTCAGCCCTGGTTCAAACCGCTGGCGAGAAACGACAAGCTGCTGTGGCTCAGGCCGAAGCCATCATTGAAACCGGCGTACAAGGCTTTGTGCACTGGTTGGACCAACGGACCACTGTGCCCCTGATTCAAGCCCTCCACACCCAAGCCGATGCATGGCGCGCAGCTGAACTGGCCCGAGCCCGCAAACTGATTGCCAAGGGTGAAGACATCGAAGCCGTGATGGACGCCTTGTCTCGCGGCTTGACCCAAAAGATGCTGCATGGCGCCATGGCAGAACTGCACAGCGCAGACACCCACCAGCGCCCTCAAGTGGCCGCATCGCTGGCACGACTGTTCTTGCGGGGCGACCTGGCCGCGCTGGCACCCATGCCCGCTGCGCCGCATCCCCGTGGCGCCGTACAAGACACTGACGGAGATGCCGCGTGAGTCGCGGCTTGGCACCCTCCCTCGCATCCTCGCTCGAAAGACTGGCTCGTCGCCTGCAAGAGCTGGATGCAGCACTGGCTGACCCCGCCGTTGCCGCCGACAACCGGCGCTATCGCGACCTGTCGCGTGAGCACGCCGAAGTCACCAGCGTGTGCGACCTGGCCAAACGCCACACCCAACGCCAGGCTGACCTGGATGGCGCCCGCGAAATGGCCCAAGACGCTGGCGACGACGCCGACATGAAAGCCATGGCCGAGGAGGAAGTCCTGCAAGCTGAGGCGGACTTGCTGCAACTGGAAACGGAGCTGCAAACCGCCCTGATGCCCAAGGACCCGGACGACGCCCGCAACGCCTTCGTCGAAATCCGCGCCGGCACAGGCGGTGACGAATCTGCCCTGTTTGCTGCCGACCTGGCCCGCATGTACACACGCTTTGCCGAACAACAAGGCTGGCGCAGTGAGGTGATGTCTGCCAGCGAATCTGACCTGGGGGGCTACAAAGAAGTGGTCCTGCGCTTTGAAGGCGCCGGGGTCTACGGCCAACTGAAATTCGAATCTGGCGGGCACCGTGTGCAACGCGTCCCCGTGACCGAAACCCAAGGCCGCATCCACACCAGCGCCTGCACCGTGGCTGTGCTGCCTGAGCCCGACGAAGCCGAGGAAGTTCAAATCAACCCGGCTGACCTGCGCATCGACACCTACCGCGCCAGTGGCGCCGGTGGTCAGCACATCAACAAAACAGACTCGGCCGTGCGGGTGACCCACATCCCCACCGGCATCGTGGCCGAATGCCAGGACGACCGCAGCCAGCATCGCAACAAGGCCAAAGCCTTGGCCGTGTTGGCCGCGCGCATCCGCGACAAAGACCGCCTGGAGCGACAAACCAAAGAAGCCGCCCACCGCAAAAGCCTGGTGGGCAGTGGCGACCGCTCGGACCGCATCCGCACCTACAACTTCCCTCAAGGCCGGTTGACCGACCACCGCATCAACCTCACCTTGTACAAGCTCACCTCCATCATGGAAGGCGACTTGAGCGATGTGATCAAGGCCCTGCTGGCAGCACAAGCCGCAGAACAACTGGCTGAACTTGAGGCCGCCACCGGTGTCTGACAGCGCCTTGACCGTGGCGCAAGCCTTGCACGCAGCGCGCGCGGCCGGCGTGGACCGGCTGGACGCCAACATGATGCTGATGGCCTTGCTGAAACAAGGGCGCAGTTGGTTGCTGGCCCACGATCAAGATGCCCTGCCCGCCTCCATCATTCAAACCTTTGAACACTGGGTGACCCGACGTGCCCAAGGTGAGCCACTGGCCTATCTGCTGGGCGACAAAGAATTCTTTGGGTTGAACCTGGCCGTCAACCCCGACGTCCTGATCCCCCGCCCAGATACCGAAATCCTCGTCGAATGGGCCCTAGACCTGGTCCCCCCGGATCAAGCCTGGCGCGTGCTGGACCTGGGCACAGGCAGCGGCGCCATTGCCCTGGCCATTCAGCATCAACGACCCCAAGCGACTGTGGTGGCGGTCGACGCCAGTGCCGGCGCGCTGACCACCGCCCAAAACAATGCGCAGCAATTGCAGCTGCCCGTTCAGTTTTTGCTCGGATCATGGCTGGCGCCCGTCGAGGGCCAGGTATTTGACCTGATCGTCAGCAACCCGCCCTACATCGCAGAGGGCGACGAACACCTGGCCGCACTCACCCACGAACCCATCACCGCGCTCACCGCGGGTCCTGATGGACTCGATGACATCCGGCAAATCATTCGGGATGCGAAATCCAACCTGAAGCCCGGCGGCTGGTTGCTGCTGGAACACGGCTACGACCAGGCTGAAGCGGTGTCCCACTTGCTGACCCAGGCGGGCTACACCCAAGTTCAAACGCGCAAAGACCTGGGCGAGCAAAATCGCTGCACTGGCGGGCAAACCCTGTAGCCCCAACCGGGGCCACCCCCTAAAGTCGGTGCCCTTGCAGGCAGCAGTTCGGTCACGACTGCTCACAAGTCCGCTGCACAAAATGATCCGGCGGGCGTAGCATGAAGTTGTTCCCTTCAGGAGTTCATCATGTTGTCAACCCGGCCCCAACAGCGCCCCAACAGCCTCGGCTCACTGCATGCAGTGGCGTCGGGTGTGGTGCTGTGCCTGGTTGCCCAAAGTGGCTTGGGTTTGGCCTTGGGTGGCCAAGGCTTGTGGCCACACTGGGAAGGGCGCGTTGGCGTGATGATGGACCGCCCCACCAACCCCCTCAAAGATACCTATGTGCTGTTCCAGCCCGTTCCCAACGGCTTGAACATCCGCGGCCTGCACCTGCTGTCTGACTACTACTTTGACGGCGGCTTCCGTGCCACGGCGGGCATGGTCCGCGGCGAAGCCACCCAATCCCTGTGGGATGGCGGCGGCGAGGGCCTCAACATCAGCCTGCAACGTCTG
>JBDKHX010000398.1:0-2607 GCA_039797415.1 Pseudomonadota bacterium
GTTGCGCTCGAATAGGGATCATCGTGTTCGCCTTTTCAATCAATGTGGCCAACTCCAAGTCGTCGTGCCTTGCAGGTCGTAGTTCTTCAACTGAAATGAGCCCAGCGATTTGGTGCTGTTACCCGACATCACAGCGCCCAGGTGAACGGACGGTGTCAGCTTGCGATCCAGGCCCGCATTGGGAAAAGCAATTTGCACCACGTCTGCGTTCATGTCGTATGCGCCGGTGGTCACCCAAGCGGTCAACTGTGCATCCGCAGCCCCGGCTGAAAACCCATGATCCATCATGGACGCCTTGGCTCGCCCAGCAAAGGCAGATGCGCTCAGCGCATCAACAGACTGGACATATTGGCCCTTGACGACCATCGCAGGATTGCGCGAGTTAGAGCGCCCCAAGGCCTCGGTATCCAGATAGACGAAGGAGGCGATCTTGATGGTCAAATCCAGCTCGCCCGTCACACTGACCCCATCTTTGGCGGCCACTTGCCGCAGGTCCGAGTCGGACAATGGCTTCAAAGCGTTGGCTTGAACACCCAACAAACACAGCGGGAGAGCCAGCAAGGCCTTCGGGTACAGCACGAGGGGATCCTTCAACAACAGGGAGCCTGACAACAGCCGGCGATCGTGACATTTGTCACACCCCAACCAATCAGGGTTTCCCCTTCCCGCCACCGAAATAGGGTATCCAGAATGCCCAAACAATTCACCATGCAAAAAGCCTCGGTGCCATTCAGGCTACCGAGGCTTTGAAAGTAGGCCGAAAGCGGTGATGCCACTGCCTTCGCTTACTTCTCGACGAACGCCCGCTCAATCACGTAGTCACCAGGCACGCCTTGTGAAGGCGAGACCTGGAAGCCACGTGCATCCAAAATCTTGCACAGGTCAGCCAACATGGATGGGCTGCCGCACATCATGGCGCGATCGGTGGCTGGGTTCAGGGGTTGCAGACCCAGGTCGGCGGCCATCTTGCCGTTCTCGATCAAGTCGGTCAGGCGACCTTGGTTGCGGAATTCTTCGCGCGTGACCAATGGGTAGTAAACCAACTTCTCACGGATCAACTCGCCCAGCAATTCGTGATCAGGCAATTCTTCCGAAATGAAGTCGTGATAAGCCAACTCGCTCACTGTGCGCACACCGTGAACCAACACCACCTTCTCAAACTTCTCGTAGGTGTAGGGGTCTTGGATGATGCTCATGAACGGCGCCAAGCCTGTGCCTGTGCCGAACAGATACAGATTCATCGCGGGCTTGAGGTCGTCCACGACCAAGGTGCCCACGGCCTTGCGGCTGACCAACAATTTGTCGCCCACCTTCAAGTGCTGCAGACGCGAGGTCAATGGACCGTCTTGCACCTTGATGCTCAAGAACTCGAGATGTTCTTCGTAGTTGGCGCTGGCGATCGAGTAGGCACGCATCAGGGGCTTGCCGTCGACTTCCAAGCCGATCATCACAAAGTGACCACTTGCAAAACGCAGCGATGGATCGCGTGTGGTCTTGAAGCTGAACAGCGAATCGTTCCAGTGATGAACGTAGGTAACAGTCTCTTGATTGAAAGCAGCCATATCGGTTCCTGAAGAACCTGCACAATGCAGGTTGGGCTCTCGAAAACCCTCTATTGTCTCCTAGCTTCAGCCCCAAAGCCACCCCATGATCAAATGCGGACAACTCATCGGGGTATTTTGTTGAGCCAAATTAACCAACATTGACATGTCTCACCCTGCGCCATCCACTGCCACCGATCCCCGCGCCGCCCTGGTCGTGTTCTCGGGCGGGCAAGATTCCACTGCCTGCCTGGCGTGGGCCTTGCAGCGGTTTTCACGCGTTGAAACCATCGGTTTTGACTATGGACAACGCCACAAAGTTGAATTGGACTGCCGCGAGCCCGTCCGTCAGGCCTTGGCGCAACAGTTCCCACAATGGGGCAGCAAGCTGGGGCCAGATCACGTGCTGGATTTGGGCCTGCTGGGGCAGATTTCAGACACGGCCTTGACCGAATCGCGCGCCATTGAAATGCAAAGCAATGGCTTGCCCAACACCTTCGTGCCGGGCCGCAACCTGTTGTTCCTGACCTTTGCCGCATCGCTGGCCTACCGCCGTGGCCTGAGTGTGTTGGTAGGTGGCATGTGCGAGACGGATTACTCAGGCTACCCCGACTGCCGCGACAACACCCTCAAAGCGCTGCAAGTGGCCATGAGCTTGGGGCTGGACACGCCCATGACGGTCGAGACGCCCTTGATGTGGCTGACCAAAGCCCAAACATGGGCACTGACGGACCAACTGGGGGGCGCTGCTTTGAACGAACTGATCGTGGAACACACCCATACTTGCTATCTGGGTGATCGCCAACATCGGCACGCTTGGGGATACGGCTGCGGCCAATGCCCAGCATGCCAACTGCGCAAGGACGGTTTTGAGCAGTGGACGGCCCACGCCTGAAGCTGCCAGCGTTCCCACATACACACAGACACGGAGGATTCATGCCCGCATCCCAAATCATCGCCTTATCGATCCTGGCCTTTTTGCTGTTTTGGGCCGTTGGCGCCTACAACCGCCTGATTCGCTTGCGCAATGAAATCACCAATGCGTTTGCGCAGATCGACGTGCAGT
>JBDKHX010000399.1:0-2593 GCA_039797415.1 Pseudomonadota bacterium
GGCTCAGGATTTACGCCAAGCTTGGTTTTAGCTTCTAGCTCTTTCAACACAGCTGCTTTTGTCGATTCCAGGACGCAGTCCAATCGTCGCAGCACAGTGAAAGGCAGGATGACCTTGCCGTAATCCGACTGCCTGTAATCACCACGGAGAAGGTCGGCGACAGACCAGATAAAAGCGGAGAGTGACTGCTGATTCATTGACTTGACGTATGGCTACTAGACCTTGCTGATGATCGAGTATGCCAGCGTCAAATCTGATGGCTGCGCGATGAAATCAGTATTCTGTTGAGCGTCCGGAATACCTTCTTGTTCAAATCGCGTGCACCTGGTCCGATGGGCAGCCGCGTTCGAGCCATTGCATCCACTCGTCAGCCAGTTGCTGGCTTTGGGCCACGGCTTCCGTCCAGATGCGGATGCGGGTGTGGACATCCATGCCCGTGAAGTCATTGCGGTCGGGCAATTTGCCTTGGGGCAAGGTGCGGACCCAATCGGGGTTGGGTGCCAGCAAGACCATGTTGCTCAAGGCGGGCGTGGCCTTGTGGCGCCACTTGAGGGATTTGTCCAGCCACCCTGGGATGACGTGCTTCTGAAAGTGCGGGTACAGCACCAGGCCTTGATCCATGGCGTTGTAGTTCCAATGCAGGTGGTAGTCGATCAGGCCACCATCCCAATGTGCGCCCTTCACTGCCCCGGGAATGTCACGGACGGGGTCTAGCCAAAATGGGATGCTGCACGAAGCCTGGATGGCTGGTTTGAAATTGGCGGCGGTCAGGTCCACAAAACGAGTGGGTTGATCCAGCAAGGGCATCGGTGGTTTGGCGCCATGGCTGGAGAACACGGTGCGCTCCAAAAACATGCCCACGGAACGACGACTCAGCACGTTGCCAAGCGCTAAGCCACCCATGCCCACGGCGGTTTGGACCTTGCCGGGGCGACGCAGAATTTGGCGGCCCCTTGAAGTCAACACATGCAGTCGATAACGAGGGTGTGTCAGCAATGTCTGTATGTGTGGGCCGAAGAGCCCATCCAACGCCTGGCCAAAACCCTCGCTGACACGTTGCGGGCTGGGCATGCGCTTGCCGGGCTCGGGTTCATAGTGTTGGCTGATGTAGCCATGCGCAAACAACTCAAACGCATGTCGTGGGTCATCCATCAACGCGGTGGCCATGCGCCAAGCGCCAATTGAAGCGCCAATCAGATGTACCTCGTGTTGCCCTTGAGGGAGCCAGTGTGCAAACAAGTGTTGATCCAAAGGCTGCAGGATCAATCCTTTAGGGCCACCCGCGGCGGCAGGCACAACACGAATGTCTTGCGGTTGCAAGCCTTGCATTTGAATGTGGCTGCGAGCTCGCTCGCCCGCATAGATACGCAAAGCCTTCATGACATCTCATCAGGCCGCCGCAACAGCCTCCTTTGTTAGCCCCGTGGGTAATGCCGTTCGATGCTGCTTGTACATGCTGCGCACCCAACGCAAAGCCGGTCGATCACGTAACCAACTGGCTGAAGGTGGAAGCATATAGCGTTTGAAGTCAGCTTGACTGAACACGGGATGTTCGTCGGGGCAAGCCAATGGGGCCAGCAGCGCTGCCACGGCCACATCCGCCACAGTGAGATGGTTGCCGACCAAGAACCTGCGACCATCACTGAGGCGACCGTCTAACCAAACCAAGGCTTGTTGAAGGCGGTGCTCAGCTTGCTCCAGCCCCTTGGGTGACATCTCCAATTGGTGTTGATACACAGCCCGAACCAGCGGCCAAGCGGTTTTCAAGCACTGGCGCTGCCACCCCGCAGCAGATGAAGACCAAAAGCTCAACAGCTTTTCGGGGTGCTTGAAGGCTTGCGCATAGATCAGACGCGTGACATCTTGGCCCACTTTGTCAAACCGGCTTTCAATGGCGGACACGTCTTGCGCCAATTCGCAGCGGGGAAGCAAATCAAACGGGCCAGATTCCCTGTCCAGCCACGCCAAAATTCGGGTGCTGTCTTGCACAAAGCTCACACGTGATGCCGTGTGGCTGATCTTCAAAATGGGCAATGAAGTCCGGCCCCTGCCGCCCATGCGCCACGCAGCGACAGCATGAAAAACCGGGGTCATGGGCTTTTCCTCAAATGGCAAGCCGCACAGGTCCAAAGTCCATCGGATCTTTTCACAAAAGTGGGACATCGCAAACGTGTACAGCGTCAACTCTTGTGAAGGCATCTGAATTCGTATCGTGAAATATTCCAAAAGGATAAGGCAAGATACTCAAAACAAGGGTTTGAGGACAACTTGATGTGTGACTGTCCGAAACACACCCAAACCCAGAATATTGTGTTGAAATCGGACAAAACACCCAGTGTCCCCAGGCTTAACGTATGACAACCGGCTCAACTAAAACGGCTCGCGCTCCCATCGAAACCAGTCCTCACGCCAGTTGGAATTTCCGCCGGGGCAATGGCAGCGTTCGCATCCTGGTGCAACTGGGACAAGAGCATGGCCTCACCATCGATCAAATCCTGCAAGGCAGCAGCTTGACCCAGGCGTCACTGGATGACCTGAAGGGGGAGATCGAGGCCACCGACGAGTTGACCGTGATTGCCAACCTGGTTCGCCT
>JBDKHX010000400.1:0-4177 GCA_039797415.1 Pseudomonadota bacterium
CTCGTTCTTCTTTTACGACGCGCACTTTCAGGCTGAAGCTGTGAAGGTGCTGCCCGGTGAGTACTTCGTATTCAACGAAGACGTGTTGATCATGACCACGCTGGGCTCGTGCATTGCCACCTGCCTGTGGGACCGCCAAGCCAAGATTGGCGGCATGAACCACTTCATGCTGCCCGACAACGGTGGCGGCGCCAGTGATTCCGGCCGCTACGGCTCGTACGCGATGGAATTGCTGATCAACGAAATGCTCAAGATGGGCGCATCGCGCATGACGCTGGAAGCCAAGGTATTTGGTGGCGGCGCAGTGATCAGCGGCATGAACAGCATCAACGTGGGCGAGCGCAATACCGCCTTCGTGATGGAGTACCTCAAAACCGAACGCATCCCAGTTGTATCGAAGGATGTGCTGGAAATCTACCCACGCAAAGTGTGTTTCTTCCCGCATAGCGGCAAAGCCATGGTCAAGCGCCTGGCCCCGACCAATCCGGACGCCATCGTTCAGCAAGAACGCATCGCCGCACAAAAGGTGGCGCCGGCTTCGACGGGTGGCGGTTCCATCGATTTGTTCTGATTATTAAGGAGAGACACCATGGCCAAAACACGCGTGATCGTGGTGGACGATTCAGCACTGGTTCGCAGCATGCTGACAGAGATCATCAACCGACAGCCGGACATGGAATGCATTGCCGCAGCGGCGGACCCCCTGGTCGCCCGCGAGATGATTCGCAACATGAACCCGGACGTCATCACCTTGGACGTAGAAATGCCCCGCATGGATGGCATCGACTTCTTATCCAAGCTGATGCGCCTGCGCCCGATGCCGGTGGTGATGGTGTCCACACTGACCGAACGTGGTGCCGACGTGACCTTGAAGGCGCTGGAACTGGGGGCCATCGACTTTGTCGCCAAACCCAAAATCGGTGTGGCCGATGGCTTGCGCCAACTGGCCGATGACATCACCGACAAGATTCGGATTGCATCCAAAGCACGCATCAACCGCTTGCATGCGCCTGCGCCAAACGCGGCAACAGCCACGTCTCCAGGCGCCTCAGCCGTCAAACCCAGTGGCGGCGTGACGATGGGCCGCCTATCGACAGAAAAGCTGGTGTTCATTGGTGCCTCCACGGGTGGCACCGAAGCCACCAAGGAAGTGTTGATGGCTTTGCCTGCGGACTTCCCAGGCGTGGTGATCACACAGCACATGCCACCCGGCTTCACCCGCAACTACGCGGCGCGCCTGGACAGCCTGTGCAAGATCAGCGTCAAAGAAGCGCAAGACGGTGAGCGGATTTTGCCGGGGCATGCCTACATTGCCCCAGGTGGTTTGCACTTGAGTGTGGAGCGTTCAGGCGCCAACTACATTGCCCGAGTTCAAGATGGTGACCCGGTGAACCGCCACAAGCCCAGCGTGGAGGTGCTGTTCAAATCAGCCGCACGTGTGGTGGGCCCCAACGCCCTGGGCATCATGCTGACAGGCATGGGCGCCGACGGTGCCAAGGCCATGCGCGAAATGCGTGATGCGGGCGCCTACTGCGTGGCCCAAGACGAAGCCAGCTGCGTCGTGTTTGGCATGCCGCGTGAAGCGATTGCTGCGGGCGCCGTTCAAGAGGTCCTGCCTTTGAACAAGATCGCCAACCACGTGGTGGATCATCTGCGCGCCACCGTGGGCCAGGCACTCAGCCGCGTTTGAGTTCTCAGGGTCGACCCACAAACAGCATCAAGGTCGGCCCCACCCCGGGGCTGGTCGCCACCGCTGTGTACACCGGCCCAAAGGCCGTATCGGCCCCAAGATACAGACTCAAGCCCTTGCGTTTGGCACCGTGCCAAACGTCTTGAGGGCGATCCCAGGCATTGCCCACTTCAACGCTGGCGCCCACAAACACGCCACGCGTCAAAGCCAGGTCTGTCACCCGAATCTGATAGCCCAGCCTGACCAGAGCCAATTGCGCGCCACTGACTTGGAATGGCGTGTAGCCCGACAGTTGCTGAAAGCCACCCAAGCCCCAACGCGGGACCTGACGTTGCACACCGTCAGACAAGGCCAAGTGCCCGTACCCTTGCAGGGTGTGGGTTCCCCACGATCGCGCAAACTGCCCTTGCAAGTCCATGTACCGCATTTCGCCATCACGGGCATAGCCGGTCTGCACATCATCACGAGACAAGCTCTTGCCTTGCAGCCAACGCCCTTCCAGGCGCCAGCCACCTGTTGGGAAGTACGCATGGTCCAACTGATCAAACACCATGCGCACGCGCCAGCCTTGCTCGCGCCAACGACGGCTGCCGGACAGCGCCAGGGATTGGGCTGAGATCAATGTAGGGTCATCACGCCACGACTCATCGATCCAACCCAGACGCCATTCACCCAGTTCACGCCAGTTCACACCGGCTTCTAAAGCGCCCCCGGTTGAACTGCGGTCGATGCTGGCACTGAGCGCACCATTGGGGTCCTCAAAGTATGACAAGGTGCGCCGCTGCGTCACGGCCGATGCGGCAATGAACCCGCTGAGCCCATCGGGCAAACGCCACTCCATCGGGCGATACCACTCCGTCCCAAGTGCAGGGGACGTTCCCAAACGCAAAAAATTGCGCCACACTGAAGTCCAAGCCCATCTGCAGGTAATTCGGCCCCCAGGGCTTGTCCTCCAGATCAAAGACCAAGCCCTCCCCTGCGGGTGTACGAACAAGCCGGTAATCGGTGCGTTGATAGTCACCCGTGGCGGCCAGCACCGTGATGTCTCGTTCAGCCTTGGCCAAATCAAACACGTCACCCGGCTGACTGGACAAGACATCCGATCGAACCTGCGGTTGCGTCAATTTGGAGCCTTCAAAATTCACGAAGGCCAAGGGGGCTGGCGTGGCCTCACGCTGCTTGCGCAGCGCTTTCCAAGCCTCGTACTCAGTCTCACTGAGCTTGAGGTCTTGCATGCGCAGCACCAAGGCTTCTGCCTGCAACTCACCACGCAGCATGAACTCGCGAGCCTTGTCGAAATCCGCCGCCGTCAGGCCATCCAACTCTGGCGCAATCAACACATCATCCGCATGCATCAAGCGCAGACTTTGTTGCACGTTCTGCTCAGTCAGGATGTTGATCATCTGACTGGTCACGCCTGTGAGCGAATTCAATGTCTCACGCTTGGACAAGGGCGTGCCGATGTTGACCACGATCAGGCGCTGCGCCCCCATCGACCTGGCCACATCCACTGGCGTGTTGTTGACCAGACCACCATCGCCCAGGATACGGCCGTTGACCTCCAAGGGAGAAAACACCCCCGGCACCGACATGCTCGATCGCAGTGCGGTGGCCAAATCGCCATCGTGCATGATCACGGCTTGGCCAGACTCCATGTCGGTGGACACGGCGCGAAACGGCGTGGGCAACTGATCAAAATCTTTGACCTGTCGGGCCGACAAGGTCAGGCGCCGCAAATGCGCCTCCAGGCCGCGACTGGATACCGAACCCAGGGGTGCCCTCAAACCATCCGCTCCGATACCGATTTCAATCAGAGGTGAGACCTCAAAGTCTTGCTCTTTGCGGCGCTGAGACAAGTCACGGCGATCCACCCGGGTGGCGAACACATTGTTCCAGTCCAGCTTGAGGACTTCGGCCTCGACATCCTGGGCGGACAGGCCACTGGCGTACAAGCCGCCCACGATGGCCCCCATGGAGGTGCCAGCAATCACATCCACCGGAATGCGCTCGCGTTCCAGCACTTTGAGCACACCGACGTGAGCCAGTCCACGCGCCCCACCACCTGACAGAACCAGCCCGATTTTGGGCCGCGCTTGGGCGTAACTCGCGCCTGAGCCACCGAGCGCACAGGCCAGCAACACCCCAGACAACAGGAATCGAGACACAGGATTCATCCAAACATTGTGCCTGCTCAAAGTCCCCTTCCAGGGACAACGCGCAGCGTCACGAAACTTGATTTGGATCAGGATGCGCCTGCTGCTTTAGGAGTCAGATAGCACTTAATTAGACCGCTGGAGCACAACGATGCAAGCTTTGAAAGACTTCCTGACCACTGACTACGGCCTGATGAGCTTGGCCGTGATCATTTTCACCCTGGTGATGGGCGCCTACATCAGCCGCTTCGTGTCTCGTCACATCAAGGAAGACACCGAAGCCCATGAGCGCGAACTGCGGGCCAAAGCCAAGGCTTGAATCCCCTTCGCCCAT
>JBDKHX010000401.1:0-2580 GCA_039797415.1 Pseudomonadota bacterium
AGACTGATCGAGCTGAGCATTATCGTGTCGCCCTTGCTATCGCTGTACTTCGCTTTCCTGATCTTCGCGATTATCGAAACGGCCATCGATTCGAGAGATTTCGACTCGCAGAAAATCATCATGAATCTGCTCGTGTCTTCTGAGATGTTGTCTCGCAGTGTTGTCTCCAGCGTACTCGGTAGCAAAAATTGAAATGCTGGATGGGATGGGTTGAAAAGAATTTCATAAAGACTAAGATTGAGAATGCGTCTTAATATGTGAGGCTCTCATGCAACGCTTCTTGCTGTCTTGTACACTTCCGCTGATCTTGTCCGCTCAAGACTAAGTCTTCGATAACCTTGACCTGGGGGTACTTGTTGAACTGATATGGGGAGGACTTCTCGATGGGTTCGAGAAACTCGATGAGTCTGCGCTCCGAAATAATCCCATTTGTTGCCACATCCAGCCCTTTGACGATCACATAAAACTGCAATCGAACAATCGCAGCAAATGCTTGCTTTGAGAGCATCTCCAACGTTCTGAAATCACAGTGATACAGCTGATAGAAGGTCCACTTGATGAACTCGCCAATCGTCTTGACAGAGACTTCTGCGCCCACCTTGCCCTCTGCGCCAACGCCAAGGCACAGCGATGCCCCGGCCACGATCCTGAAGGTGCCGTTTTCCGGAACATATTGAACAGTGCAGTTGAACCCTGCGGCAAAACCCGCCTGAATAGTGGGCACAACGGCAATATGTGCAAATGACTGGAACCCTTTGTCTTTGGCCTCAGGGTTGCGCCATTGCACTGAGCCTTTGAGGTCCGCACTGGCTTTGGCGCCTGCGAACACTTCCAGTTCGGCGGCGGCACCATCTTCCACAATGGTTTGGTTGACAGGCGCCTTTTTACGCCTGCTTTGCTTGCTTTTGGGTGTCCGGCCTTTTACCCCGGGCAACTTGCCTTCGATCTCGCGGGTTTGCACACTCAGAGACAACTCGCCAGCGATACTTGCGCCCACAACCCCCGACAGTTCGATCGACAAAACGCAGCGGACGGCGCCCAGGTCGTGCTCATTTCCTTTTGCATCTTTGAAGGTCCACATCCAGCCTTCGCGCGATGGGAAACTCAGCTGTGCGGCGGCTTTGGCCTCTGCCAGGGCGCAATCTGCGCTGCCCTCTGCCTTGACGCTGACGCCTCGCTTGAATGGCTCAAAGGTGGCATTCAAACTGCCGCCGACCATGTATCGCATCAACTGGGCTTCAGAGCTCAAGTCGATATCGCCCGTGAACTCGCCGGCTTGAACTTTGCCTTGCTGACTCCAGCTACCTTTGCCGCTCTTGTTCCATGCATCTGCCCAATCGGTGATGCCGCCAGTTGTTTCAAATTCCAGCTTGCCAAGATCAGAGCTGTCCACTTTGACTTTTTTGAGCTTCTCGTGAACGAGTGTCTTGAGCTTTTGCTTGTCGAGCTTGTGCTTGCCGTGTTCATTCTTCTTCAGCACTTCGCCCCACTTAACCGGCGTGGCATCGTCTTTGTACTTGGGCCATTTGGGCTTGAATTTGTCGCTGCGTGCATAGACAAGTTTTTCAGGCAGGTCATACACCTTCTCATTGATGCCAACGCCACCGTTGGCCTTTTTCTCGTAAGTTACTTTGCTGGCAGATGCATCCAGCTTGCCGTCGGACACCTTGCCTGAAGCCACTTTGTTGTCGGCCAGCAGGGGGATCAGCTCAACCAGTTTTTTCCCGCTGCCTGCTGTCTTATCCAATGGCTTGATCTTTTCCTGAAGAGCGCCATGGGCTTCTTCTTGCCACGTGAAGGCTGCATCCAGCTTTTGAGTGAGTTGATCCAGCTGAAACTTGGCGAGCAAATCTGACTTGCCCTCGGCCAACAAGATTTCAATTTGTTGTTCAAGGCGCGCAACTTCGGTGTTGGACGCTTGGAAGTCAGCCATTACATAAGACAAACCGAGGAACTCATTTCGGAATTCGGTGATGTCTTCCGCTGGGACCAGAACGATGTCCCCCGTGGCCGTATCCAGGAAAAGGGCGGGCTCCGGCTTGGCGGTGATTGGGAAACGACTTTGTCCAGTCGTATTGGTCCTTGTTTTGGCCAACGGTTCGATCTGCAGCGCTGGTTCCAGCGATGTGGATGCGAATGGCTCAGGCTTGGATTCGGGCTTGCTGGTCGCGGTGCTGTGGGCGGACATGATGAGGACAGAGTGAGCGGGTTCAGCCTTAGGCCAAGAAGAACTTCAGCGTTTTTGCCGATTGGGTGTGCACGCGAGTCGCGCGACCGTGGGCATCGGTCATGCCTTGGACGGAGGTGCCGTCTGGCATTTCGATGCGATACGAGGTGAACGCGAGCGGTTGCCCGGACAACTCATCCGTCAAGACGAATTGTTCGTCGTAGAGAGGCTTGGCCTTGGGCGCAGAGAATCCGTCGTGGCTCGCACTCCCACCCCCCGCCAACTCCTTCATAGAAGCCTTGAAACTCGCCGCTCCACTGGTCCCAATCTCAATGTCCCCACCATTGATCTTGATGTAGCCACCGCTGCCGTTGAGCATGAGGCTGCTGGGGGCGCTGATGGTGATGTTGGCG
>JBDKHX010000402.1:0-2580 GCA_039797415.1 Pseudomonadota bacterium
ACCGATACCGGTTCAGATGACGTGGCCTTGATGGGTGCACTCAAGCCTCAATCGGCCCGCACGATTCAAGAACAAGCGCTCAAGCAAAACATCACAACGTTGCACAACCGCATCAACGAGTTGGGTGTGGCCGAACCGGTGATCCAGCAACAGGGCCTGGACCGTGTGGTGGTTCAGTTGCCGGGCGTGCAGGACACAGCCAAGGCCAAAGACATCATCGGACGCACGGCCACCTTGGAAGTGCGCATGGTTGAAGATGGCACCGAGGCGATCGAAGCCATAAAGGGCGGCCCCGTGCCATTTGGCATGGAGCGCTATCAGGAACGTGGCGGCATGCCCGTCATCGTCAAGCGCCAGGTGGTGCTGACCGGTGACAACCTGACCGATGCGCAGCCTGGTTTCGATGAAAACCACGAAGCGGCGGTGCACCTGACCCTGGATGCGCGCGGTTCACGCATCTTCCGCGACATCACCCGTGAGAACGTGGGCAAGCGCATGGCCATCCTCTTGTTCGAAAAGGGCAAGGGCGAGGTGGTGACGGCGCCCGTCATCCGTGGCGAAATCGGTGGGGGTCGCGTTCAGATCTCCGGCAGCATGAGCACCGAAGAGGCTGCCGATACGGCGTTGCTGTTGCGCGCAGGCTCTTTGGCTGCGCCGATGGAAATCATTGAAGAGCGCACCGTGGGCCCAAGCCTGGGGGCAGACAACATTGCTCAGGGCTTCAACAGCCTGGTTTATGGTTTCGCCGCCATTGCGGTGTTCATGATCGCCTACTACCTGTTGTTCGGCGTGTTCTCGACACTGGCCTTGTCTGTCAACTTGCTGTTGCTGGTGGCGGTGTTGTCGATGTTGCAAGCCACCTTGACCTTGCCCGGCATCGCAGCGATTGCCTTGACCTTGGGTATGGCGATTGACTCGAACGTGTTGATCAATGAGCGGGTGCGTGAAGAGTTGCGCAATGGCTCTGCGCCGCAGTCTGCCATCGCTGCAGGGTATGAACACGCGTGGTCCACCATTTTGGACTCCAACGTGACCACCTTGATCGCGGGCGTGTCCCTGCTGGCGTTTGGTTCAGGCCCGGTTCGCGGTTTTGCGGTGGTGCACTGCTTGGGCATCCTGACGTCGATGTTCTCCGCCGTGTTCTTCTCGCGTGGTTTGGTCAACCTTTGGTATGGCCGTCAAAAGAAACTGAAGTCCGTGTCCATTGGGCAGGTCTGGAAACCCCAGGAGTAAGGCATGGAATTTTTCCGAATCCGGCGTGACATTCCGTTCATGCGCCATGCGTTGGTGTTCAACGCGATTTCGTTCCTGACCTTTGCGGCTGCGGTGTTCTTCCTGTTCACCCGTGGCTTGCACATGTCCATTGAGTTCACCGGTGGCTCGCTCATCGAAGTTCAATACGCGCAAAGTGCTGACCTGAGTCGGGTGCGAGCTGCTGTCGAAACCTTGGGCCTGGGCGAGGTTCAGGTGCAGAACTTCGGTACGTCGCGCGATGTGCTCATTCGCTTGCCTCAACGGGCAGGCATGAAGCAAACCGAAGTGGTCGCCAAGGTCTATGGCGCCCTGTGTCAGGCCGAAAAGGGCCAGATCCAGGCGCAGGTAACAGACAAAGGCACGGTGCAGGCCTGTCAGGCTGGCGGCGTCAACCCTGTGACCTTGCAACGCAGTGAATTCGTGGGCCCGCAAGTGGGTGACGAGTTGGCGCGTGATGGCGCCTTGGCGCTGGGCGTGACGGTGCTGGGCATCATGATTTACCTGGCCTTCCGCTTTGAGTGGAAGTTTGCCGTCGCCGGTATCGTCGCCAACTTGCACGACGTCATCATCATCCTGGGCTTCTTTGCGTATTTCCAGTGGGAGTTCTCGCTGTCGGTGTTGGCGGCGGTGCTGGCTGTTCTGGGTTATTCGGTCAACGAATCTGTGGTGATCTTTGACCGGATCCGCGAAGCGTTCCGTAAGTACCGCAAGCTCAGCACCTCCGAGGTGATTGACCACGCGATCACCAGCACCATGAGTCGCACGATCATCACGCACGGCAGCACCGAAATGATGGTGTTGGCCATGCTGATTTTTGGTGGCCCGACACTGCACTACTTTGCACTGGCGCTGACTATCGGCATCTTGTTTGGCATCTATTCCTCCGTCTTTGTGGCCGCGGCCATTGCGATGTGGTTGGGTGTCGCGCGGGAAGACCTGGTGAAAAGCACCAAAAAAGACCTTGATCCTAACGATCCCCATTCGGGCGCGGTGGTGTAGAGTCTCAAGAAGATGAACCATTCACAGGCAGGGACGCTATTGGGGTGCCTGCCTTTGCCTCCAGTTTCATGACGCCTGGTCCAAACCGCGCGCTGGCATCCCTGGCCCGCTCCTGTTATCTGGATGCCCTGATGAGAGGGGCGGCTGGCTTTGCCCATGCGTGTGCAGAGGGCGCCCGCCGTTTGGCGTCGCAGGCGGGTGAGCCTTCTCTCAACGCCCGCAGGCGGGATCTCGTGCTCGATTTATCGCCAGCCTTGTCGGCTTGGCAGTTGGGGCTGGAGCAACGCATCAACGATGCCTTGCAAATTCTGCGCTCTGGTCGGCCCT
>JBDKHX010000403.1:0-3419 GCA_039797415.1 Pseudomonadota bacterium
CAGCGCCAATCCGCCGATCAGGAACAAGTGAATGAAAAAAGCCATGGCCAAGCCAGGCTTCCAGCCGCCCGCATCTTGCGGACGAAACTGAGAAGACTCCAGCACCACAGCGGTCCCTAACGACATCTTGTTCAACCACCCGTTGTGCGCACAGACAAGCCGACGCGCGCAATACCTGCCCGCTGCAAGGTATCCATGATTTTGACCACGGCTTCGTAGCGGACATCCTTGCGCGCAGAGATGATGACGGGCACGGCACCAGCACCACCTTCGGCACTGTCCTGCACTTCTTTGACCTTACCGGCCAGGTCACCCAGGATCACGATGCCCGCGTCTTCACTGTTGACGCGCAGCTTCACGCGGTCTTCGTCTTCCACCACGATCTCGACCACCTTTTCAGGGGCCTTTTGTGCCTTGCCCATGGTGGGCAAATCAATCACGCCAGTGGGCAGCAAAGGTGCACTGACCATGAAGATGATGAGCAACACCAACATGACGTCGATGAACGGCACCATGTTGATTTCGCTCTTGGTTCGGCGGCGACGGCCGCCCAGGCCGAATGGTTCCGCCACGGTCACTGCCCCTGTGCGCGGCCAGGTTCAGCCGGAGACACGTTACGCGCCAGAATGTTGGAGAACTCTTCTACAAAGGACTCCATCTGGGTGGCGATGCGGTCGATGTCACGCGAGAAGCGGTTGTAGGCCAGCACCGCGGGGATCGCCGCAAACAGGCCAATGGCGGTGGCCACCAACGCTTCAGCAATACCAGGCGCCACTGTGGCCAAGGTCACTTGCTGCAGGTTAGACAAGCCGGTGAAGGCATGCATGATCCCCCAGACGGTGCCAAACAAGCCGATGTAAGGCGACACCGAACCCACCGAACCCAGAAAGTCCAGTTTGGCTTCGATCACGTCCATTTCACGTTGGTAGCTGGCGCGCATGGCACGACGAGAGCCATCCAGCAGCGAAGCCACATCGGCGACACGGCGCTCACGCAGCTTCATGAACTCGCGCATGCCAGCAGCAAAAATACGCTCTTGGGGGGACACCGGCCCCTCGCCTCGCTGCGCATCTTGGTACAGCTCTTGCAAGGTACGCCCGGCCCAGAACTCCTGATCAAACTCGTCGTTGTCGGCCTTCACACGGCGCAAACCGATGACCTTGCCAAAAATCACCGTCCAGCTGGCCAATGACACGATCAGCAGCAAGGCCATCACCAATTGAACCACCAAGCTGGCATGCAGCACCAGCGCGATGATGGACAAATCCTGGTTCATGAACTCAACCTCCAAAATTCAATTGTCTGCGTGAGCAGGCCCTGTCGTCAGGGCCGCCAACATGTCTGCCGGGATACGGCCCGCACGGAATCCATCCGCCGAGGGCTGAACCCAACCAATTCGAATGCGCCCTTCGGTCAACAGTTCGTCGCCGCGCAGCACTTTCTGGTCAAACACCATGGATGCCCTGCCCGCCTCCAATACCGAGACGGTCACTGTCAACCAATCATCCAGCTTGGCAGGGCGAACGTAGCGAACCTGGGTTTCACTGACCACGAACATGCCGCCGCCAGATTGCCGTGCAGTTTCTTGCCCATGACCCAGGCTGCGCAGCCATTCTGTACGCGCCCGCTCCATGAAGCGCAGGTAATTGGCGTAAAACACAATGCCACCGGCATCGGTGTCTTCCCAGTACACACGGACATGGATCTGATAGGCCGGGCTTGCGTTCCCTGCCGAGGCAGTCAAATTGGCATTCATTGGGCCCAATTATCAGGGCATCTGCGGGTGCAAATGCCTGGGGGCTGCATCAAACCCAATCTGGCGACTGTACGGTTTGTAAAGTGACCTGTTGCTCGCCCTGCCGCTCACGCAGCCGCAACCACCAGATCGCGCCCTTTTTGACGGACCAGGCCAGGTCGTAACCGGTCAGCAAGCGGGCAGCAGCCATGCCCAAAATGGGCTGGTGCCCCACCACCACGACGGTGTCGCCCAGTTGGGGCCATTTGGCCACTTTGAGCAAATCATCGACCGAGGCTTGCGGATTCAAGGCTTTGACGGTTTTGTAAGACCGCCCCAAAGCCAGCGCCGTTTGCTGGGTTCGCTGCGCGGGGCTGACCAGCACCCGGGTGTTGTCCGGCAAATGCCCGTTGAGCCAGACTGCCATGCGTTCGGCCTGGCGATGCCCTTTGGGGGTCAGGCAACGCGCCAGGTCCTGCGCCGGATCAATGTGAATCGTGACCGGCGCACCGTCGGCGCCCGATTGCAGATGGGCCTCATCCAAAGTCAGGGCTTCAGCCTGAGCATGCCTCCACAAAATCAGATCCATGCTGGCTTCCCTGCCCTATTTGGTTGGTTAAATGGTTGCCCGATACCGCGTCATCAAGGCCTGCTGGGCACTGTGCCCATCAGCGCCCGCCCGGTCATAGAAACCTTCGCCGTCCTGCACCCAGGCATCGCGCCCGTCCATCAGATAGGGCACCAGGCACTCGTCAATCACACGTTGGCGCAAAGCTGCATCTCGTACAGGCCAGGCCAGTTCGATGCGGCGGGTCATGTTGCGGTTCATCCAGTCGGCGCTGGAACCTCGTCGTGGTCACCAGGGCCCCAGCGGAAGTAGATCACCCGGGTGTGTTCCAGCATGCGCCCGACCACGGAGCGAACGCGGATGTTGTCGGTCAAACCCTCAACACACGGCGGCAGCACACAGGCCCCCCGGATGATCAGATCGATCTTGGCCCCAGCTTGCCCTGCCTCGATCAGCGCTTGAATCAAAGGCTCATCCGTCAAGGCATTGACCTTGACCACGATGCGCGCGATCTGGCCATCGCGTGCGGACTGAGCCACGCGCCCGATCTGCCGGATCAGGGCTTTTTGCAGGTTGAACGGTGCCAGCAACAACTGCTTGGCAGACTTCAATTGCGTCATGCTCGACAGTTGGGTGAACAGCATGTCCACGTCTGCGGTCAGATCGGGGTTGCTGGTCAAAAAGCCCACGTCGGTGTACAGCTTGGCCGTTTTGGGGTTGTAGTTGCCCGTAGACAAATGCGCATAACGACGCAAGCGGCCATTTTCTCGGCGCGTCACCAGCATCATCTTGGCGTGGGTCTTCAAACCCACAATGCCGTACACCACCTGGGCACCCAAGGCCTCCAGCCGCTCGGCCCAGTTGATGTTGGCCTCTTCGTCAAAGCGGGCCTTGAGCTCCACCACGGCCAGCACTTCCTTGCCCCGTCGCACGGCCTCCAGCAGCAAATCCATCAACACAGACTCGCTGCCAGTGCGGTAAATGGTTTGCTTGATGGCCAGCACATTGGGGTCGTACACCGCTTCGCGCAAGAACTGCACGACGGCGTCAAACGACTCAAAGGGGTGGTGCAGCATCACGTCGTGGCGACGCAGGTGGTCGAACATCTCACCGTGC
>JBDKHX010000404.1:0-3142 GCA_039797415.1 Pseudomonadota bacterium
CCTGAGTGATAGAACCGGGGGCCAGAATTGGGTTCGCCAGAGCAGCCACGGAAGTGCGGCACCACGTAGGCATAACCTTGCTGCAAGGCCCAATGCCCAAACGCGCGCGCATAGTGGCTTTGGGACGAGCCCTCCAAACCGTGAAACAGCACCAGCACGGGCGCCTGCCCTGGCTGCCACCCATGCGGGATCAGAGTATCAACGTCAATGAAATCGCCATCAGGCGCCGTCCAGCGCTGGCGCACGTAAGGCAACGGGTTCAGTGCCGCCCCTGAATGCGCACGGCTGAACAAGGCCGGCCAAATCGTCTGGATGTGGCCACCAAGCGAGCCGGAGCCCGCCATCCAAAGGGGCGCCCGATAGTGCAACATCAGTGCAAGGTGGCGCCCAAGTCAACCACATCGGGCATGTCATGCGGCTGCGCCGGGCTGGCGTGATGCAACACCATGCGCCAGCCGTTGGCTGTGCGCAGGTAAACGTTGCTGGCCAGGATGTAGGCCGTTTGCAGCCCCTCAGACGTCATCGCCTGGATTTTTTCCATCACGTGGTGCACCGCACAGGTTGCGGTTTCCAGGCGACGAACTTGTTCAATCGTCACGTGCAGCGCGCCTTGCGACAACACCGATTCAAAAGACGAGCGAATGGCTGCGACACCCACGGCGCGAGGGCCGGCCAGGGTGCACACAGGCAATGTCATGCTCATCAGCCCAGACGGCCATCAGCCGTTCCAGATCCCCCAACTGCAAGGCCTCGTAAAAGGAGGCCTCGGTGTCATCGGCCGTGACCATGAGTGCGGTTTGCGCGGCTTTGATGGAACGGGGATCGTTCATGGGAGCACCTTGTCGATTTCAGCGGAAGACCACGGTCTTGTGACCGTTCATCAGCACGCGGTGTTCCACATGCCATTTCACAGCGCGGGCCAGCACCACGCATTCCACATCACGCCCAACGGCTGTGAAGTCTTCGGGGCTGAGGGTGTGGTCCACGCGCTCCACATCCTGCTCAATGATGGGGCCTTCGTCCAGATCAGCCGTCACATAGTGCGCGGTGGCGCCGATCAACTTCACGCCACGGTCATGCGCTTGGTAGTAAGGCTTGGCGCCCTTGAAGCTGGGCAAAAAGCTGTGGTGGATGTTGATGGCCCGGCCCTTGAGGAAGGCGCAAAACTCAGGGCTGAGGATTTGCATGTAGCGGGCCAACACGACCAAATCGATGCCTTGATCCTGAACCAAGGCTTCCACTTGCTGCTCTTGCTGGCGCTTGACTTCGGCGCCGGAGCCAGTTGGCAATGGCAGGTGGTGAAACGGGATGCCATAACTGGCAGCCAGTTCAGCGTAGTCCGGGTGGTTGGACACGATCGCCGGGATGTCGACCGGCAACCAACCCGAGCGCCAGCGGAACAACAGGTCATTGAGGCAATGCCCGTGCTTGCTGGCCATGATCAACACGCGCGGCTTGCGCGACAAGGCACGGATCTGCGCGCTCATCTTGAACTGCTCTTGCACGTGCGAGAACAGGTTGTTCAAGGTCGCCGCATCAGCCAGGTGATCGGGGGCGGCAAAGTGCACACGCATGAAGAACAGCCCTGTGCTGTCCTCGCTTTGCACATCACCAAACTGTTGTGAGTCAATGATGTTGCAGCCGGCTTGATACAACAGGCCCGACACGGCGTGAACGATCCCCGTGGTGTCTTTGCACGACAGGGTCAGGACGAATTCGTTTTGGTTCTTCATGGTGACGCAAATTTTAGGCGGCGACGGTGTCAAAAAAATAGCCCGAGCAAGCTCGAGCTATTTTGTTTTGCACAGTCAGGATCAATGACCGTGGCCGATCTTTTCGCCTTCTTTGACACGGTAAACCGTGCTGCAGTAAGGGCACTGGCCCTCACCGTGAGACACGTCGATGTAGACGCGGGGGTGTTGGCTCCACAAGGCTTGCTTGGGGTTGGGGCAAAACACCACGCCAGGGCCTTGCACGTCGGCGGCGGTCACTTCAACAACCACCTGTTTGGAGTTAGTAGAAGTGCTCATGATCAGACCAGGGTCAGCCACTCGGCGTACTTGGGATTGCGGCCATTGACGATGTCAAAGAACGCAGCTTGGATTTTCTCGGTGATCGGGCCACGCGAACCTTGGCCGATCTGGATGCGGTCCAGTTCGCGGATCGGGGTCACTTCAGCGGCGGTGCCGGTGAAGAAGGCTTCGTCACAGATGTAGACCTCGTCGCGGGTGATGCGCTTTTCCTTGAGCTCCAGGCCCAGGTCTTGGCAGATCGCGAAGATGGTGTTGCGGGTGATGCCGTTCAATGCACCAGCAGACAGGTCAGGCGTGTACAGCTTGCCGTCCTTGATGATGAACAGGTTCTCACCGGCGCCTTCGGACACGAAACCAGCGCTGTCCAGCAGCATGGCTTCGTCGTAGCCGTCTTCAGTGGCTTCGAGGTTGGCCAGGATCGAGTTGGTGTAGTTGCTCACCGCCTTGGCCTGCGTCATCGTGATGTTGACGTGGTGACGGGTGTAGCTGGAGGTCTTGACGCGGATGCCGCGCTTGAGGCCCTCTTCGCCCAGGTAAGCACCCCAAGCCCAGGCTGCCACCATGGCGTGCACCTTGGCACCCTTGGGGCTGACGCCCAGCTTTTCAGAGCCCAGCCACACCAGCGGACGCAGGTAGCAGCTTTCCAGGTTGTTGGCCTTGACCACATCCAGTTGAGCTTGCATCAGCTCTTGCTGGGTGAACGTGATGGGCATGCGCAAAATTTTGGCGCTGTTGAACAGACGTTCTGTGTGTTCCTTCAGGCGGAAAATCGCGGTTCCCTTGTCGGTCTTGTACGCGCGTACGCCTTCAAACGCACCGCAACCGTAGTGCAGTGTGTGGGTCAAAACGTGGATCTTGGCATCGCGCCACTCCACCATTTGACCATCCATCCAGATTTTGCCGTCGCGGTCGTCCATCGACATGGGGGAATCCTTTCGGGGAATCTTGTTGCGCCCGCCCACATTGACGGGGCTTGCAGAACCTTTGATTGTAATGCGCAGGCTCAGCCGCCGAGCACCAAACTACGGGTGTGCAGTGCAATCATTCTCTCTTCATTGGTGGGGATCACCCACACCTGGACGGCGCTGTCGGGCGCGGAGATCTTCACA
>JBDKHX010000405.1:0-4553 GCA_039797415.1 Pseudomonadota bacterium
CAGCGCGTTGATGGGTGGATTGCGCAATGCCAGTTTGGAGTCAACCAAATCCATCACAGCGACGATGGATGGCAGTCCATTCACGGCAGACGTGCACTTGGATGATGGCGCTGCTGGAGCCTGGCGTACTTATTTGTTCAGTAGCCTAGGGCGCGGTGGTAAGGCCCTCTTTGCGCTTGATGTGACAAATCCGGCTACATTGAATGAGAGCAACGCTGCCAATGTCTTCAAATGGATGTTCAGTACAGCTGATGACGAGGATCTCGGTTATGTACTGATCGATCCTGTTGTTCATCGGTCTTCGGGTCAGCCTGCTAACGTTGTTCGCCTGAACAACGGGCGATTCGCATTGATGATCCCCAATGGTTATGGCTCGGCCAATGGCTTGGCTGCCCTGTATTTTTTGGATGTGGCAGGACGCCAACCTGACGGCACGTGGGGCGCGGATCGATTCAAGAAGTTGATTGCATCTGATAGCGACTCGGGTAACGGGATGATGGGTGCAACCTGGATCGACATCGATAACAACGGGACAGCCGATTGGGTCTATGCCACCGACCTCAAAGGGCAACTCTGGAAGTTCGATATCAGTTCATCCAACATGGCTGACTGGAAGTCAGCTTATATGGTTGGCGGCAAGAACGCACCACTGTTTCAGGCCCGTTCTGGTGTTGACGGTGCGGGTGCACCGTTGCCCATCACGACTTCTCCTGTGGTCACGTTCCCTGGTATGGGCGGTGCCATGATTGGATTCGGAACAGGCAAATCGATCGTTGCGGGAGACTTTCCAAATTCAGCCCTCAGTCAGCGGTTTTACACAATCTGGGACCGTGGCAACTACGCCGCGGCGGATGTTGGGTCACCGAATGCTGTTGGTGCTCAACGTGCCTTGCCGACCCACTCAACCTTGCTGGGGCGCCAATTGGTGCGTGACGCTGAGACCGGTTATGTCTCCTTCACGAGCAGCAGTGAGAGTGCGTTGGTCAATTGGACCGATCAGGACGGCTGGTTTTTGGACTTCCCAGTGAGGCCTGGTCAAAGTGTGGGAACGGGTGAGATGGTTCTGTCCACACCGGTTGTCCGTTCTGGTGTGTTGTTCTTCACGACGGTGTGGCCGAACGGTTCGGCGGAAGAGCGTTGTCAAACGGACCCATTTGCAACACTGTATGCGCTGAGTCCTACCTCTGGTTGGGTTGTCAAGGGTCTGCTCCCGACTGGCGCCGTGGCGGGTTTCACGGTGTCTGACCCGAAAGTGCTTGTCGTGTCAGACCAGACCGTGACGCCTGAAGTAGGGAAAGATGCATTACGCGTGTTGTGTAGGGATTGTGAAATTCCGTTGAAGGCGGCATCGTCCAATGGCCGTATCCAATGGCGTGTGATTCCTGGTCTGAAAACCCGTTGATGGTGATGCCGATGTATCAACACCGACGTGGGTTTACATTGATAGAGATGATGGTCACTGTGGTCATCATCGGGATTCTTTCGGCCATTGCTTACCCAGCCTATACAGAACAGGTGGCCAAGGGGCGCCGGGCGGATGCCCGTGTGCGCCTAGTCGCGGCGCAGCAGTGGATGGAGCGCTACTACACCGAGCGTTACTCGTATGCTTCCACAGGTGAGACAACCCAGAATGCTGACTTTGGCAATCAAACCAACTTCGTGACATCGCCTCCTGCGAGTGAAGGCGCTGCCATGTATAGGCTCGGGGTAGTGGTCAATGGCACTGGCTACACCATTACTGCCACCCGCCAAAGCGGTAGTGCCATGGCCAATGATGCATGTGGTGATCTCACGTTGACCCATGACGGTACGCGCAGCGTCACGAATTGGGGGGGCAGATATGCCGGCGTCGCAGCCGCGGTGGCGGCCTGTTGGCATTGACCGCAGCTGTAGCATGACCATGAGTCTATTGCTTTATCAAGATCGCAAGACATCCTTGCGTTGGCGTTTGGCATTGGTCATGTCGCTGGTGACGATCTTGCATGTTGCGGGCGTGCTTTGGTGGACGCATGCTCAGGCGGTGTCGGGGCAAGGCGCGTGGTCGGGAGCACATCAGGCACCCTTCAGAGTGCGCGCAACGGTGTTGCAGGAATCAGTTGAGCCGCCTTCGTCAGAGATCGGTACGCGTCAGCATTTGCAAACGGTTGAGGAGCCCGAGGGGCCGTCATCTGAGCACGAAGCTGGCGTCCTGCAGGATGGCTCTCCGGCACCCGGTTCCCTGGCGACCAACGCGCGAGCAGACCTTGAGTGGTCACCCCTACTCTCCCATTACCTTTCCGACGAGCAGGTCGATGCATTCCCTCGGCCCAAGGTCGAGTGGGAACTGGATTTGTCGCAGGTTCCACTGGCAAGTGAAGGGTGGCTTGTGACGGTTCGGTTGTGGGTGTCTGCGTCTGGCCTGGTTGACCACGTTGAAACAATGGATGCACAGCCTACGGATGCTTGGGTTGTGAAATTGTTGGCCCCCTTGGCCAGAACAGAAATGGAGCCCGCCACACTGGCAGGCCAACCCGTCCCTGTGACCTTCGTGGTACAGCTCGCCCCAGACCAATTGCAGTGGGGCCGTCGTGGGCAACTGATGTGCCCGCCTAACCCCGCTGTCGGCTGCACCCTGTGGCGAGATGGGGCATTGATTGGTGCCGGCCACACCCAAGAAACGGGCGGCCCACATGCTGAAGTGATGGCCATGCGTGACGCGGTTGCTAAAGGCCATGCCTTGACGGGTGCCACCGCCTTTGTCACCTTGGAGCCTTGCGCCCATTTTGGTCGCACCCCACCGTGTGCCGACGCACTGGTCAACGCCGGCGTGGCGCGCGTGGTCGTGGCCCTGCAAGACCCCAACCCGTTGGTGGCGGGGCAGGGCGTGGCACGCCTCAGGGCGGCAGGCATCCAAGTCGACATCTTGCCCAAAGAACATGCTCTGGCTCAGCAAGCCTGGCTGGACAACATCGGCTTCTTCTCACGCATGGTTCGCAAACGTCCATGGGTGCGCATGAAGATGGCCGGCACCCTGGATGGCCGCACGGCGCTGGACAATGGCGACAGCAAGTGGATCACCGGTGAGGCCGCACGATTGGATGGCCGCTTGTGGCGGGCTCGCGCCGGCGCGGTGTTGACTGGGGTCGGTACGGTGCTCGATGACGACCCTCGTATGGATGTGCGAGGTGTGGATACCCCCCGGCACCCCTTGAGGGCTGTGGTCGATACCCATTGGCGCACGCCATCCACAGCGCAATTGCTGTCGCCACCGGGTCAGGCGCTGATCTATGGTGCAGGCGACCTACCCAGCCACCTGGGCTCGACCATTTGTGTGAGCGCTCCATTGGCCGAAGGCCGCTTGGATCTGACTTGGGTCTTGGCAGACCTGGCCCAGCGAGGCGTCAACGAACTCCACGTTGAAGCCGGCGCCACATTGAACGCCGCATTGATGCAGTTGGACCTCGTCGATGAGTTCCTGTTGTATCTTGCGCCCAAGTTCATGGGGCCGGGCCGCCCACTCGCGGATTTGCCGCCTTTGGCAAAACTGTCACAAGCCAAACCCCTTGAATATGTCGACGTCCAGCAAATCGGCGATGATTTGCGGATTCGCGCCCGGGCCTCAGGCCGCGAGCGCTTCTGAGCCACAGATTTCAGCAAAGGTATTGTTATGTTCACCGGCATCATCACAGGCGTGGGCCAGATCGTTGATTCCCAACCCCTGGGTGCTGACGCCAGCCATGGCCGTCGTCTGACTTTGCAAACCCCAGCGGGTTACCTCGAAGGTGTGGGTTTGGGCGACAGCATTGCCATCAACGGTGCCTGCATGACCGTGACCACCTTTGATGTGGCTGCGGGCCGTTTCACCATTGATGTGTCCGCAGAAAGCCTGGCCCGCACGGTCGGTCTGGACACCTTGGGCACGGTCAACATGGAGCAAGCACTGCGCACGCACGACCGTTTGGGTGGCCACTTGGTGACCGGACACGTCGACGGCGTCGGCGATGTGGTGGTGTTCGAGCCTGTGGGCGAGTCCTGGCTGCTGCGCATTCGTGCCCCCAAAGCCTTGGCCCGCTTTTTGGCCTTCAAGGGCTCGATCACGGTCAATGGTGTCAGTTTGACGGTCAACCAGGTGGATGACGAAGCAGGCGGAACGGCCCAATTCAGCATCAACCTCATCCCCCATACCATTGAGAACACGGCGCTGGGCACCCTCAAGGCAGGCTCCAAAGTCAACCTGGAAGTGGACCTGATCGCCCGCTATGTGGAAAGAATGCTCACGGTTGAGGGCAAATTGCCCCAATAACGTGTCCCATTCTTGGTGTTTTCCCCAAAAGAAGAGGCCAGCGCGCCTACAATCCCCCGATGCCGATTTCACCCATTCCTGAGCTGATTGCCGAGTTGGCCGCCGGTCGTATGGTCATCCTGGTGGATGAAGAAGACCGCGAAAACGAAGGCGATCTTGTCCTGGCGTCTGACCATGTCACGCCAGAAGCCATCAACTTCATGGCCAAGTTTGGTCGTGGCCTGATTTGCCTGACCTTGAACCGTGAGCGGTGCGAGCGTCTGCAATTGCC
>JBDKHX010000406.1:0-2555 GCA_039797415.1 Pseudomonadota bacterium
GAGGCCATGCCCATTGGCCACAACACCGTGCTGGTGTTGAGCGAGCCTGTGCAGACCTTCACCTTTGTGCATGTGCCGGCTGATCCGGTGCCATCGCTGTTGCGTGGCTTTTCTGCGCCAGTGGTGCTGGAAGCCGAGTTGGGCGATGACGCACTGTTCACCCTGTTGGCGCACGATCTGGATCCGTTCAACCGCTGGGAAGCCGCTCAAAAGCTGGCGCTGCGCCGCATGTTGGCTGCCGTCCAGGGTAACGGCCATGTGGAGGTGGATGCGCGATTCATCGATGCATTCCGCGCCATCTTGCGTCACCCCGAACTCGACGCAGCCTTCAAGGAGTTGGTGCTGACCTTGCCAAGCGAAGCCTATGTGGCCGAGCAACTGGTGGTGGTCGATCCACAGCGCATTCACGAAGTGCGTGAAGGCTTGAAGCTGCAACTGGCGCACGCCCTGCATGAAGACTGGGCCTGGGCTTATGAGCACCACCAAGACACCGGCGGTTATTCACCAGACCCGGTCAGTGCGGGCCGCCGTGCATTGACCAACCTGGCATTGAGCATGTTGGTGTTGCATGACACCGTACGTGGCAACCCGATCTGGACTGGCAAGGCCTTCCAGCGCTTCAAGGATGCCGCCAACATGACCGACCGCCTGGGCGCCTTGGCTGCTTTGGTGCATGCCCATTCGGACCTGGCTCAATCGGCCTTGGATCGCTTCCATGCGCTGTTCAAGGACGAAGCCCTGGTCATCGACAAGTGGTTTGCCCTGCAAGCCAGCGCGTCTGAAAAGAACGGCCAAGTCTTTGCCCGTTGCAAGGCCTTGCTGCAGCACCCTGACTTCACACTGCGCACGCCGAACCGTGCACGCAGCTTGCTGATGGCTTTGTGCCAGATGAACCCTGCAGCCTTCCATCGCACCGATGCGGCGGGTTATGTGTTCTGGGCCGATCGCGTGATCGAGATCGACAGCATCAACCCCCAATTGGCTGCGCGCCTGGCTCGCTCGCTGGACCACTGGCGTCGCCTGGCTGAGCCTTATCGCAGTGCGGCTCGTGAGGCGATTGCCCGCGTGGCTGCCAAGACAGAGTTGTCGGATGACGTTCGCGAGATCGTCACACGCGCTTTGCAAGATTGATTTTTATTGATTGAGTTTCAACATGACCAAACGCATCAGCCTGACGCAGTACCTGATCGAGCAGCAACGCGGCGAAGCGCAGATTCCTGCCCAATTGCGCCTTTTGATTGAAGTGGTGGCACGTGCTTGCAAAAGCATCGCCATCAGCGTCAACAAGGGCGCCTTGGGTGAAGTCCTGGGCACCGCTGGCAGCGAAAACGTTCAAGGCGAAGTCCAAAAGAAGCTGGACATCATCGCCAACGAAGTGCTGATCGAAGCCAACGAATGGGGTGGTCACCTGGCCGGTATGGCATCCGAAGAAATGGATGACATGCACGCCGTGCCGAACTACTACCCACAAGGCGATTACCTGCTGCTGTTCGACCCTTTGGACGGCTCCAGCAACATCGACGTCAACGTCAGCATTGGCACCATCTTCTCGGTGCTCAAGCACAAGGCTGGTGAGGACGTGACCAACGACAGCTTCCTGCAAGCCGGTACCGAGCAAGTGTGTGCTGGTTACTGCGTTTACGGTCCGCAAACCACTTTGGTGCTGACCGTGGGCAAGGGCGTGGTCATGTTCACCTTGGACCGTGAGCAGGGTTCATGGGTGATGACTGAAAGCGACGTCAAGATCCCAGAGGACACCAAAGAGTTCGCGATCAACATGTCCAACATGCGCCACTGGGCGCCCCCAGTCAAGCGCTACATCGACGAGTGCTTGCAAGGCAAGGAAGGCGTGCGTGGCAAGGATTTCAACATGCGTTGGGTGGCCTCGATGGTGGCTGACGTGCATCGCATCCTGACCCGTGGCGGCATCTTCATGTACCCATGGGACAAGCGTGAGCCCAACAAGCCAGGCAAGCTGCGCCTGATGTACGAAGCCAACCCCATGAGCTTCCTGGTTGAACAAGCTGGCGGGGCCTCCACCAACGGCTTGCAACGCATCATGGAATTGAAGCCAGGCCAGTTGCACGAGCGCGTGTCGGTTGTGCTGGGCTCCAAAAACGAGGTGGACCGCGTGACGGCCTACCACCGCGAAGCCGCACAAGGCTAAGGTACAATTTTTACCCTCCCACTCGTGGGATGATGCCGGTGTAGCTCAGTCGGTAGAGCAGCTCATTCGTAATGAGAAGGTCGGGTGTTCGATTCATCTCTCCGGCACCAGATATAAAAAAGCCCAGTTCGCAAGACTGGGCTTTTTGCTTTTTCAGGTTTTGTTGTCTGGTGAGTTTAGTGCCACAGAGACCCCATACAACGCCAACATCCCCATCACATGCCCGATGGCGACCCCTGGCTCTCCTGATTCAATGCGTCCAATCGTTTGAACGTGCACGCCGAGCCGAGCCGCCGCTGCAGCTTGGCCTTCACCCGCTTGGGTGCGAGCTTGCTTGGCGGCCACGCCCATGTCCTTGATCGCCTGTAGGGCGTTGCCATCGATGTCG
>JBDKHX010000407.1:0-2973 GCA_039797415.1 Pseudomonadota bacterium
TCTGCGCGGCAAATGCTCTGCTTGCCAAGCGCCCATTTCTGTCAGATACCCCCTGATCGAATTGGCCACAGGTGCACTGTTTGTTGCCTGCTGGTGGCGTTTTGGCGAACAACCCAGCACCTTGCTTTGGTGCGGCTTCGTCGCCGTCTTGGTGGCTGCATCCGCCATTGACTGGGACACCACTTTGCTGCCTGACAACCTGACCCTGCCCCTGCTGTGGGCGGGCTTGCTGGTTGCCGTATTGGGTTGGACAGACACCTCCCTTCCGGACGCGGTCTGGGGCGCCATTGCTGGCTACCTGTCGCTGTGGTCGGTGTATTGGCTGTTCAAGCTCACCACCGGCAAAGAGGGCATGGGCTTTGGCGACTTCAAATTGCTTGCCGCCCTCGGTGCTTGGCTGGGCTGGACCATGATCCTGCCCATCGTGCTGGGCTCCTCACTCATCGGTGCCATCGTTGGCATTGGCCTCAAGCTGTCTGCCAATCTGCGCGAAGGCCGCTACGTGCCTTACGGCCCCTTCCTGGCTGGCGCTGCACTGTGCGTGCTGTTTGCGGGCAAAGACCAAGTCATGTCATGGATTGGCAGCGGTAAATCCACCGTCAGCCACATGCTGGTGCAATTGGGTGCCCACCTCGTTGACACCGATGCCATATCACGAGCCCTGACAGCCCCAGGCGGTCACGCCATCGAGCCCATACGCCAAGCCTTCGGCGCAGACATGATCAATGCGCAAGGCGCCATGGACCGCGCCCGCATGCGCACCCTCGCCTTTGCTGAACCAACAGCCCTGCAACAACTCGAGGCCATCCTTCATCCCTTGATCGGGCAACAGGCCGACCTGCACGCGGCCCAGGCTACACCTGACCAACACGTCGTCTACGACGTGCCCCTGCTGGTTGAGTCCGGCGATCGCTGGCGCAACAAGGTCGATCACATTTTGGTGGTGGATTGCGAGCCCGAAACCCAGATCGCCCGCGTCATGATCCGCTCAGGCTGGCCCCGCGAGGCCGTCGAAAAGGTGTTGGCGCAACAAGCCCAACGCGAATTTCGGCTTGCAGCAGCGGATCACATCATCTTGAACCAGGGTATTACCCTCGAACAACTGCGTGCAGAGGTCGAGAAGGTCTGGCGCTTGTGGAACAATGTCGGTTGAGGTTCCTTAAGGTGGCGTGTTGATTCTGTACGAATACCCCTTCAATGAAAGCATTCGCACCATGTTGCGGCTTGAACACCTGTTCAACCGGCTGGGCGAATTGATGCCGCGCACCACGCCCGTAGACCACCACTACGCACTGTCCACGATCTTTGAGATCATGGACGTCGCATCGCGCGCCGACCTCAAAAGCGACCTGCTCAAAGAGCTAGACCGCTACCGCGCGCAATTCATGGCCTACAAGGGCAACCCCGCCATTCAAGAATCCGTATTGGATGACGTGCTTTCTCGTCTGGAACACGCTCACCACAGCTTGCACCAACTCGTTGGCAAAGCCGGTCAAGCCCTGGCCACCAACGACTGGTTGATGAGCATCCGCAGCCGCATCAGCATCCCCGGCGGCACCTGTGAATTTGATCTGCCCAGCTACTATGCTTGGCAACACGAGCCTCCACAAAAGCGCCAGGCCGATCTGCAAAGCTGGGTCAGTTCTATTACGCCCATGGCCCAAGCCCTGCATATCCTGCTGCGCTTGCTGCGCGATGGTGGCCACAGCCACATGGTGGCAGCACCTTGTGGCCAGTTTCAGCAAAGCCTCAAAGAAGGCCGGTCCTTCACCTTGCTGCGCTTGCGCATTGACCCCAGCCTGGGCCTGATCCCCGAAATCAGTGCCAACCGTTTGATGGTGTCCATCCGCCTCATGCGGCAAGACCTCGAAGGCAAACTCAAATTGGCCAGCGACACAGACGCGGGCTTTGAACTGACACTTTGCGCGTAATGCCTTCCGTCATGGCTTCCGATTCGAAACAAGGCCCCCAAGTTCGCTGCCCATCGTGCGGTGTCATGCACACCTACCGCACCGATAACCCCTACCGCCCCTTTTGCAGCAAAGGCTGCCAGGCCATTGATCTGGGCGCCTGGGCCAGCGAAAGCTATCGCGTTGAAGCCAAGCCCACCACCGAAGACCTGCTGGATGACCCCCTTCAACCCTGAAGACATCATTCACCCCCTGCGTCAAGCCTTTCCAACGGCATTGGCCATCTACGCATTTGGCAGCCGCGTCCAAGGCACAGCCCGCCCAGACAGTGATCTGGATCTGGCCATTTTGATTGAAGGTTACGCGCCCCCGCTACAGTTGTGGGATCAGGCAAACCTGTTGGCCAACCAGCTGAACTATCCCGTTGATTTATTAGATTTTCGGGCGGCCAGCACCGTCATGCAACACCAAATCTTGACCACAGGCCAGCGGCTATGGAGCGTGGAGCCGCAAGCCAGTTTGTACGAATGCTTTGTCATGAGCGAAAAGACCCACTTAGACGAAGCCCGCGCGAAGCTCTTGACCGACATCGCACAACAGGGGGCCGTGTATGGCCGATGACGTCCTACTGAACAAAGCCGCCACCATTGAACGCTGCGTGCGACGCGCACGTGAAGAATACGCCGCAGCAGGCCCCGACTTTGCCACCAACTTCTCGCATCAAGATGCTGCCATCCTGAACATCCAGCGCGCCTGTGAAGCCGCGCTTGACATTGCGCATCACCTGATCCGAGCCCACAAACTCGGCATCCCGCAAAGCGCACGCGACGCGTTTGAGCTGCTGGCAAAAGGCGGACTGATTGCGCAGCCAATGGCTGACGCCATGAAAAAAATGGTTGGGTTTCGCAACATTGCAGTTCATGACTACCAAAGCCTGTTGCTGCCCATCACTGAAAACATCATCACCCATCACCTGGATGAGTTTTTGCAGTTCACCCACATGCTGCTTGCAAAAACAACCGATCGATGACGCCCACAAAAGAAAATAGATGTTTGTTTTTTT
>JBDKHX010000408.1:0-2550 GCA_039797415.1 Pseudomonadota bacterium
CCACCCATCACAGCCACACCCCAGAACTTGGCTTCAAAGGTCTTCAGCAAACCGATGACCACAGCCGCCACGACCAGACCAACCACCTTGGACTTGCCGTCACCGGAACCCTTGATCAGGTTCAGGATGGCACCCAAGCCAACGATCACGGCCAACACGTTGACCATCAGGTCTGTTGTGGCACGCAGCATCGAGTAGAACGGGGTGAAGTACCAGACAGGCGCAATGTGAGGCGGTGTCTTGTACGGGTCAGCAGGGATGAAGTTGTTGTACTCCAGGAAGTACCCGCCAAATTCAGGTGCGAAGAAGATCACAGCCGAGAAGATGATCAGGAAGCCGACCACACCCATGATGTCGTGCACCGAGTAGTAGGGGTGGAAAGGAATACCGTCCAGTGGGTGACCGTTCGCATCCTTAGGGCCTTGCTTGATCTCGACACCGTCAGGGTTGTTGGAACCCACTTCGTGCAGCGCGATGATGTGCGCAACCACCAGACCCAACAGGACCAGCGGCACGGCAATCACGTGCAACGAGAAGAAGCGGTTCAGGGTGGCGTCGCCCACAACGAAGTCGCCGCGGATCAGGATCGCCAGGTCAGGACCGACGAAAGGAATCGCTGCGAACAAGTTGATGATCACTTGAGCGCCCCAGTAAGACATCTGGCCCCAAGGCAACAGATAGCCCATGAAGGCTTCAGCCATCAGGCACAAGAAGATCAGGCAACCGAAGATCCAGACCAGCTCACGCGGTGTGCGGTACGAACCATAGATCAGACCACGGTACATGTGCAGATACACGACCACGAAGAACGCAGAAGCGCCCGTGGAGTGCATGTAACGGATCAGCCAGCCCCAAGGCACATCACGCATGATGTACTCGACCGAGGCAAAGGCCACAGCCGCGTCTGGCTTGTAGTTCATGACCAGGAAAATACCGGTCACGATCTGGATCACCAGCACCAGCATCGCCAGCGAGCCGAAGAAGTACCAGAAGTTGAAGTTCTTCGGGGCGTAGTACTCGGACATGTGCTCCTTGTACATCTTCGTGGCCGGGAATCGGTTATCGACCCAGGTCATGAACTTTTCGCCAGCCGAGGCGCCTGCAGGCGCTTGCTTGAATTCAGCCATTGTGCGTCTCCGGTCAGGCCTTCTTGTCTTCACCAATTAGGAGCTTGGTGTCAGACAGGTACATGTGGGGAGGAACCTCGAGGTTAGTCGGGGCGGGCTTGTTCTTGAACACGCGGCCGGCCAAGTCAAAGGTTGAACCGTGGCAAGGGCACAGGAAACCACCTGGCCAATCATCTGGCAAGGATGGCTGTGCGCCAGTCTGGAACTTGGACGATGGCGAGCACCCCAAGTGGGTACAGATACCAACGGTGACCAGAACTTCAGGCTTGATGGAGCGATGCACGTTGCGTGCGTACTCAGGGCACTCTTCAGTCTTGAGTTCAGACTTCGGGTCAGCCAGCTGGCCGTCAATCTTGGCCAATGCGGCCAGTTGCTCAGGCGTGCGACGAATGATCCACACGGGCTTGCCGCGCCATTCGACGGTCATCATCTCGCCCGGTTTGAGGGCACTGATATCAGCCTCGACAGCAGCGCCAGCTGCGCGAGCACGTTCGGAAGGTTGGAAGGTCGAAACGAAGGGGATCGCAGTGGCCACGCCACCTACGCCACCGGCGGCGCAGGCCATGGTCACCCAAGTCCGACGGCTTTGATCCACTGGCTGATTGCTCATGGTTATCCTCGAGGACGATGACATTAGATATGGGGTCAACCTCATATTCTAACGGACGACTCGTCCATTACCGGCGCCACTGGTTCCAACTCTTTCATGAAGAGCCCCATATTGGCGTATTGTTTTTCTGCAACAACCCTGTTTAAGGATCGGATTTAGCGAAAACGCTGTTTCCAAATCCGTTGAACAACCACCCCTCAATTAATCAAATGCATTAAACCCACCCCAATTCGTGACAGTTTGAAACAGAGCCAAAAGATCGGGCGATGACTGCCGATATCCAACGTAGCCAGATGGCTGGCTGAAAAAACGTTGAGATTTAACCGACTGGACCAAGCTGTGACCGACCCCCGTCTTGATTCCGTCTTGCAGGCGGCGTTAACCCGCCTGGAGTCGGCCATGTCCGCCGCCGCGAGTTCATCCGGCACGGTATTGGGGCAACTCGCACTGTCGTCCAGCAGCATGACGCAACGTCAAATGCTGATGGATGCTGAACATGTCTTGCACAAAGACGCCGCACGCCTGCAGCAAGCCTTCGCCAAAGAGCTACAAGAACGCGTCATCAAAGAAGCCCGGCGCTCGGCCAGCGACAGCAAAGGTGGCGCGCTGTCAGATACCGATTGGTCTTCATTGGCGCTGGTAGACGATGCCGAAGTCGAGCGCGGTGTTGCAGCAGACAAGCTGGCTCAGCAATTGGCCGCTGAATGCGACAAGGCACTGGAAGCACTCAACAGCTACCTGACCCCCGCGCTGGAAGACAACAACCCCAACAACAACCCACTGCGGCCACAAGTCATCGCCAAAGCATGGCTC
>JBDKHX010000409.1:0-2536 GCA_039797415.1 Pseudomonadota bacterium
ACGCCCATCAGGGGTTTGTTCGCTGCGGCGTCCAACACGGCACCGAGCAAATCGCCACCGTGTGCTTCACGCAGTTCGCGCATGCAGTCGCGCATGGCGCCCTGCCCTGGCAAAACCACGCGTTCGGCCGCACGCACCACGGCAGGGTCGTTGGTGACCACCACCTTGAGGTTCAGATCTTTGGCCGCGTGTTCAACCGCTTGCGACACGGAACGCAAGTTGCCCATGCCGTAGTCAATCACGGCCACTGTAGATGTCTGGCTCATAGAGTCAAAAAGAAAGCATCACAGACAGGCAGACTCACAAGGAGCCCTTGGTCGACGGGATCACGCCAGCCATACGGGGGTCGCGCTCCAGGGCTGCACGCAATGCACGCGCAAAGGCCTTGAACACGGTTTCGCATTGGTGATGCGCATTGACGCCCTTGAGGTTGTCGATGTGCAGGGTGACGCCAGCGTGGTTGACGAAACCTTGGAAGAATTCGTACGTCAGCTGGGTGTCAAACGCACCGATGCTGCCCGAGGTAAAGGGGATGTCGATGTGCAGGCCAGGACGGCCCGAGAAATCGATCACCACACGAGACAAGGCTTCGTCCAGGGGAACGTAGGCATGGCCGTAACGGCGGATGCCTTTTTTGTCACCCACGGCCTTGGCAAAAGCCTGACCCAGGGTGATGCCGACGTCTTCAACGGTGTGGTGGCCATCGATGTGCAGGTCGCCCACGGCGTGGATGTCCAGATCGATCAGGCCGTGACGGGCGATTTGATCGAGCATGTGATCGAAGAAACCAATACCGGTATGCAGCTTGGCCGCGCCGGTGCCGTCGAGATTGACTCGAACAGTGATCTGGGTTTCAGCGGTGTTGCGAGTGACCTCGGCAACGCGATCGGTGCAGTCTGGAGCGTTCATGCAGGGGTGACAGTCAGGGGTTCGCGCAGGATTTCCGCCAAAGCGGTCATCAGGGCGTCATTTTCCGAAGGCAAGCCAACGGTCAAGCGGATACAGTTTGCCAGCAAACGGTGCAAACCCGCCACATTTTTAATCAGGATGCCCCTCGCTTTGAGTTCGGCGAACACGGCGGCAGCGTCGTTGACACGCACCAAAATCATGTTGGCCTGGCTGGGGTAAGCCTTGGCACCGGGCATCTGGGCCAACGCAGCGAGCACGCGTTCGCGCTCGGACTTGATGGCTTCGGCTTGGCGGGCGAACTCGTCGGCGTGCTCCAGGGCAAACAAGGCTGCCTCGGTGTTGAGCACGCTGATGTTGTAAGGGGGGCGCACTTTTTCGACCTGTTCGATCAGGTCTTGGCGGCCCATCATGTAGCCCAGACGAACACCGGCCAAGCCAAACTTGGACAAGGTGCGCATCAACAGCACATGCGGGTGGCGGGTCAAACGGTCCAGATAAGACTTGGACGCAAAGGGCTGATAAGCCTCATCGATGATGACCAGGCCTTGCCCGTTTTGGGCCACCGCATCAATGATTTGCTCGATCGCCACGTCGTCCCACAGGTTGGCCGTGGGGTTGTTGGGGTAGGCGATGTAGGTCAGCGCAGGCTTGTGCTCGCGGACAGCGGCCAGCATGGCGGTCGTGTCCAGCTCGAAATCAGCAGTCAATGGCACGCCCACAAACTGCATACCGGTTTGCTTGGCAAAAGCTTCGTACATGACGAAGCCTGGCAGAGGAGCCAGCGCCACAGCGCCCGGCTTGGCGCAAGCCACCGACAGCAGCGAGATCAATTCGTCGGAGCCATTGCCCAGCACCAGGCCCATATCAGCGGGCACATGGGCGTAGGCACGCAAGGCCTCATGCAGGTCGTTGATGCGGGTGCCAGGGTAGCGGTTCAAAGCCACCTTCCCCAGTCGCTCGCCCAATTGGGCCTGCAAGGCTGGCGGCAAGGTGAACGGGTTCTCCATCGCGTCCAGCTTGATGTAGCCGGCGGCATCTTGCACATGGTAGGCGTGCATGGCCAACACATCGGGACGGAAGACGTCGAGCAGACTCATGGTTTGGATGGGGTTGCGGTGGCTTATTTTTTCAGACGGAACTCAGCGGCCTGGGCGTGGGCTTGCAAGCCTTCGCCGTAGGCCAACACGGCAGCCGTCTTACCCAGCACTTGGGCACCGGCTTCGCTGACTTCGATCAGGCTGGAACGTTTTTGGAAGTCGTACACACCCAAAGGCGACGAAAACCTCGCCGTACCGGATGTGGGCAGCACGTGGTTCGGGCCTGCGCAGTAGTCACCCAGCGATTCAGAGGTGTAGGCACCCAGGAAGATGGCGCCTGCGTGCTTGAGCGAAGGCTCCCACTTGTGGGGATCGTTGGACGAGACTTCCAGGTGCTCCGGCGCAATGCGGTTGCTGATGTCGCAAGCCTCTTGCATGTCGCGGGTCTGGATCAAAGCGCCGCGGCCTTCCAGCGATGCACGGATGATGTCCGCACGGGGCATGGTTGGCAGCAAACGATCGATTTCAGCTTGCACCTTGGCGATGTAGCCGGCATCGGGGCACAGCAAAATGCTTTGCGCCAACTCGTC
>JBDKHX010000410.1:0-3638 GCA_039797415.1 Pseudomonadota bacterium
GGCAAAGCGCAGGCGTTGGAAGTTGCCCGACAACTGCTCCAGCGTCAGGCCTTCTTGCCCGGGAAGACGGCGCAGGTGCTCCCATTCCATCTCTCGCGAGACACCGTCGTTGAGCACAGCCACATACACCACCAAGGCCGGCAGTCGGATGCGGGCCGGTGGGCGCGCATGGACTTCGTCGTGCAGGACTTGCCGTTGGGCATCGTCTTGGGGGAGGGCGCTCGGCAGGGAGCGCAAAGCCGATGGCTTTGATGGTGTGGTGTGCGAAGCAGAGGTCATGCTGGGTACGTCGATGCCAACAAGGGAGCAGAGACAACATTGTCGGTGATGGATGCTCCCTTGCGTTTCGCATGGCTCAATTCAAAGTCATTTGGGCTTTGAACCACCAGACCCGCCCGGGTTCGTTGACACGGATGGTCTGGTCATAGCCCATGACCGCAGCTCCAGCTCGGCTGATGGATTCGGCGTAGGTTTGGTCAAACAGGTTGTCGATGCCTGCACTGAAGGTCCACATGTTTTGCCAGCGATAGGCCGCGTGTACAGAGGTGATCGCAAACCCCTTTGCAGAGCCCAGGTCTTGGCCGACGATGTTGCCTTCGTTGGTTGCATATCGATGTTGCGCTGCGACCCAACGCAGCAAGCCACCTGCAGCCCATGATCCTTGTTGCCAATTGACGCCCAGGCGAGACTCCAAGGGTGAGATCTGGCCCAGCGCGTGTCCATCCGTTTTGTTTTGACCATGAACGTAGGCCACACTCGCCAATGTGCTCCAACTCGGTGTCCAACCATATTGAAGGCCAGCTTCGCCTCCCCAGGTCTGGGCATCAATGTTGCGGGCGATGGTGCTGTTGCGGGTGCCCATGCCTGAGGGTTTCAGCACATTGCTTTGGATGAGGATGAAATCCTCAATTTGGCTGAAGTAGGCCGATGCAAATGATTGGAGTCGCTCACTTTGATAAGTCAACCCCAGATCAAGTTGCGTGGTCCTTTCGGGGGCGACGGCTTGGAAGGCACTGGTGCTGTTGGCGCTTTCTTTGCTGATCAACTCCCAATAGTCTGGTGCCCGCTCTGTGTGCCCTATGCCCACAAAGGTTTGGGTTTGGGCGTTCCAGTCTTTTTCGTACCGGGCAAAACCACTGGTCAGCGTTTTGTTTCGTTGTAGCCCTGCCGTGGGGTTGGCGCCCAGGCTCATCATGCCGCTGTTGATCGCAGGCCGTTTGTCTGTGGCCTGCCAGCGATCTTGGCGTGCACCGATGACCATGCGTTCATCGTCATTGACCATGTGGGTGACCTCGCCAAACAAGCCCCAGTTTGAAAACTGGGCATCTTCGGCTCGGGTTTTGCTGCTGAAGGGTGCGGCTTGCTCTCCACCCATGCCACTGCTGCGAACTGTGTGGGTGTTGCTCTGTTGGTCAAGCCCCAGCATCATTTTGTGTGTGTCGTCTGGCGTCAAGGTGGTGGCCAATCGCGCACCGGTTGTTTTGCGGTCAGGATTGGATGCCATCCACGATGAACTGCTTGCTGGCGGCGTGCGCAAGCTGAAGTTGTCCATGACGTGATCAATGTAGTTGTAGTACAGCTGGGCTTCAACTTTCTTGAGGGTGGCGTTGATCCGGGTTTTCTCAAACTTCAAGCCAACGTTGTCTCGATCAAAGCGGCTGCCATCCATGCTGCGGTCACCATAGGCGGCTTGTCCGTGGCTGTTGATGACGCTGGCTTCTAGCCGCGTGTCCTCGTCAGGGGTCCAACCCGCGATGCCGGTTAAGCTGGCGCGTTTGTAGGCCGAGTGAACGAGCTGCCGGGAGCCGTCTTGGTAGTCATTGGCTTGTGCATAGGTGCCAATGGCTTGCACATACCCCTGCTGGGTCCCCGCCTTGGCGTCGACATACCCTTCAACCCGGCCATCGCTGGCGATGGTGGTGGCTGCTTTGGCAGATCCTCCCATTTGGGTATAACGAGCGGGGGTTCTTTCGAACAGGACGGTGGCGGCCGAGTTGCCAGGGCCATGCAAGACGGTTTGGGGGCCTTTGATCAGTTTGACGCTGTCAAACGCATCTGGGAACACATAGGCTGTGGGTGGGTCCATGCGCATGCCACATCCACCGAGAATGTGTTCTCCGTCGATCAGGATGTTCACGCGGGATGCGGCCATGCCCCGAAAAACCGGATCACCATCGGTGCCGCCTTTTCGAATCAGGCTCATTCCGGGCACTGATTTCAGCAGGCTGGCGCCGTCGTTGGCAGGAATGGGTTGTTGTGGGGCTCGCGGATCGATGCGGGTGATCAGCGGGGTTTGCATCTTGGGTGCGGTCACCACGATGGGCTCCAACATGTCAACCGATGGGAGACTCGTTTGGGCGTGGCCCAGTTGCCAGATTGTGATGAGTGGCAATGCGGCGGCAAGCGCGCGTGTCAGTGGCGCGAGAGGCATGAAGTTAGGCATGGTATTTCTTTGAACGACGTTAAGCCAATCCCCGGCGTATGGCAGGTGCCAACACCGTGGGATTCATCTGTGTGGATGTAGTAAAAAGGGCAGGGCTTAGACGACGTAAGGCGGCGCGCGAGGTGGCGCATGCCTGAGATCTGGCGCACGGCTGACGTACTGGAAGCGGACCCGGAAGTTGCCCACCTTCATCAGGTTGGGGGCCCATGTCAGTAACGGTGTGGCCGGTGTGATGAGTGCCTGGCTGGCAACGACGCAGGCTGCGCAGTGCAGTTGCATCAACCCGCTTTGATGCGAGTTGGATGATCCCGTTGATGGCGTATTCCCGTTGGTAGTCGAGCAGATGCTGCCTAACAACGACGAGGGCATTTGGGCTTGTAGCCAGTGGTGCGCGCTGATACCGCTGGCAGCCAGTTGCATCCAGATGGCAAGCATGCCCAAGCACACGGTGAGTGTGCTGTGGCGGCGCAATCTTTGGATTAGAGGCAACATCGATTTGATTTTAATGATTGATCGCTGCGATGCCTATGCGCCGGATCAACCTGGGCCTTGCTGCAGGCTGATTTCGGGCCACAATTTGCCTTAGTGAATCACTCGATCTTTGCCGAGTCAAACCAACCATGCGTGAATTCTGGAACCAAAAATTTGCGGGTACCGCCTACAAGTACGGCGAGCAACCCAATGCCTTTTTGTTTGAACAAGCGGGTTTGATCCCGCCGGGCAGCCAGGTTTTGGTGCCTGGTGATGGCGAGGGTCGAAATGGTGTCTGGCTGGCAACGCAGGGGCACCACGTTACCTCGGTGGATTGTTCGGATGTGGGCTTGGACAAGACCCGTCATCTGGCCCAGCGTAAGGGCGTCCAGCTGGAAACGGTCTTGGCTGATTTGACCGAATGGTCGCCAGCCGAATCGTCTTTTGATGCGGTGGCTGTGGCCTACCTGCATTTGCCGTCGTCACAACGCCCCGCTGTGATGGGGGCCTTGTTGCGCGCGCTTCGTTCCGGTGGCGTGTTGATGCTGGAGGCGTTTCATCCCAACCAGCTGGGTCTGACCAGTGGCGGCCCCAAGGATGTGGACATGCTCTACACCCTGGCAGGCTTGCGCGCAGATGCGCTGCAGTCTGGCGTGGTGGGTGCGGAGGTGCTGGGTTGGGAAGGCGGCGTGACCTTGGACGAAGGCCCTTTCCATCAAGGGCC
>JBDKHX010000411.1:0-2534 GCA_039797415.1 Pseudomonadota bacterium
CATCGGGGGCTTGCTCCTGATGCTCGGCCTACAAAACCGACTTCCAGTCATACTGGAGGTCGGTTTTTTTATGTCTAACTCATAGGAGCACACATGATCCAAGTCGGCGACGTTTTCCCGGACGGCACGCTGTTTGAATACATCGAGGTAGAGGGCAATGGCTGCAGCTTAGGCCCCAACGCCTTCAAGGTGGCTGACAGTTTGAAGGGCAAAACGGTGGCGATTTTTGGTCTGCCCGGCGCGTTCACCCCAACTTGTTCCGCACAGCATGCCCCTGGCTACATTCAACATGCGGCTGAGTTCAAAGCGGCGGGTGTGGATGAGATCTGGTGCGTGTCAGTGAATGACGCCTTTGTGATGGGCGCGTGGGGCCGCGAGTTGGGCGCTGCGGGTAAGGTTCGGATGATGGCCGACGGCAGCGCAGATCTGGCCAAGGCAACCGGCTTGACTTTGGATTTGACCTCGAAGGGCCTGGGTCTGCGATCTGGCCGTTATTCCTTGTTGGTCAAAGATGGCGTGGTGAAGTCCTTGAACGACGAGCGAGGTGGTGGCTATGAAGTGTCTGATGCGCAGACCTTGTTGAAGCAAGCCCAAGCGCTGTGATCCAGATTTCATCCCAATAAAAAAGCCCGGATGTCCGGGCCTTTGTCGTTGTGGAGGGCGCTTATTCAGCGAGTGGCGCCAGCTTGCGCAATGACGGCTTGTTCGATGTCTTTGCGCCAGCCCAGCAGGAAGCCGGCTTCGGCAAACACAAACAAGGGGCCGATGAGCAAGCCAATGGCATCGTCCACAAATGCAGGCTTGCGCCCTTCAAAGTAGTGGCCAATGAACTGGATGATCCAGCCGATCACAAAAAGCCCAATGCCCCAACTGAGCCAGACCGTGTTGGAGACCCCCAGGACCCATTGTTGGGCTTGAAGCATGCCAGCAATGAGCAATCCGCCGAGCAGGACACCGTAGATCAAGTCCAACCGCAAATAAAACAGGGTCACGATGGCGGCAACGATCAAGCCCAGGCTGACACCGCCTGCCAAAGGCAGGGGTTGAGCCAGCAGCAAACCAATGGCGGCGACGATCATCGGGATGCCCACGAAGTGGGTGGCGATGTTGCGCCGATCACGGTGATAAGCGGCGTATTGGCTCAGGTGTTGGGTCAGCGATTTCATGGGCAGAGGCAATGCAAGTCAGAGATAGGAGCATCCTAGGCGAAGCACCATTTTTGCCTTGTCAGTTAGCCGACGTTCAGGGGTTTACCAGTACTTTTGAAAACCACCCAGGCATTCGCGTTGTGTGCCCTGGGCTTGACGCCGCTTCCACTGGCATTGCAGCACGAGGTTCACGCTGCGGTTGAGTTGGAGGCGCTGATCCAGTCGAGCCCCCGCTTCTTTGGGTTGGTGGTCAAGGAAAACCTTGCCGTAAAGCTCGGCCTGGATGCGCCATGTCGGTGTGGCATCCCAGATCAGGCCTGTGGCAATGCCGCTGCCAGCCGCCAGCTTTTGCTTGGGCAATGCAGGGTCTAACCAGATTTGGTTGTCCATGAAGGCGTAACCAAGAAGCGTTTGGTTATCGAGCAATTCAGTGGCCCACCCGGGGCCGCCGTTGATTTCGGCGGCCAACTCTCTTTGTCGGACGGGATCAGACCCAGGTTTGGCCCAACTGCGTGTCAGACCAAATCGAACGCGCCAGGAGCGCGCCGCGATCAGTCCGTCATAGGGACTCAAGGACACGATGTCTACGGGCGTTAACTTTTCAAGTTGGAGTGAGCCAGATTCAGCCCGCGTGAGTTCAAGGCGAAAGAATTGGATGGCGGAGCCGCGCTGGAAGCCACCCTCGGGATCCAATAGGTCGTGATACGCCGGCCTAGCATTGAGCTGGACGAGGGCGCGGCCATTGCGTTGACCGGTCAAGATGTCGACGCGACTGGTGCCGTGGCCGTCTTGTGGTGGGACGGATGGCGGCGGAACTTCGACGGCTTGCCCGCTGGGCAAGGATGCGCGCGCAGACAGAAAGCGCATGCGTTGGCCTTGCACGTAGGTGTCGCCCAGTGCGCGTTGGGTGGCGTCGTAGGCCATGTAGCGTTCAGCAACTTCCAGCATGCGAGCCCGCATGGCTGGATCAGGTTCTGCTTGTGCCAGTTCGCCGGGAGGCAGCGCGCCAAGGGCCACTTGTTTGGCCAGCGCCGTGCGTTGGGGGCCGATGAGGTCGCTCCGGTAGCGCAGCTCCGTGCTGTTGGATGCACGGTAGTGGGTGGCTTTGAGTAAACCGGGTGTGTTGGTGACAGCACGAACCGTGTCAATCGGAATGGCTTTCCAGGTGAAACCGTCGGTGAGGTTCAAGCCAGGGCGAGCTGCATCAAGCAGTGCCAGCAGGTGATAAGAGCAGTTTTCGTCGAAAAAGAAGTAATCGAAGCGGGTGGGCCCCAACTCCCAGGCATGCGCCAGCAGACGGTTCATTTCCGGCTGGCTCAAGTTGAGGTCGTACTCCCAGATGTCGCGGTTTTCGAGGTCGTTGTAGTCGCGAATGCGCAGGTAGTA
>JBDKHX010000412.1:0-2527 GCA_039797415.1 Pseudomonadota bacterium
AAGGTCGAACCCAACAGCCGTGCCAAATACGTTGAGTTTGTGACCCTGGCTGACCCGCAGCAAATGCCGGGTGTGCGCGGCCGGGTGTTGGACTGGCCCTATGTGGAGGGGCTTCGCATTGACGAGGCCATGCATCCTTTGACCCTGATGGCCTTTGGCTTGTATGGCGAGGTGCTGCCCAACCAGAATGGCGCGCCCGTGCGATTGGTGGTGCCTTGGAAGTACGGCTTCAAAAGCGCCAAGTCGATCGTCAAGATTCGTTTGGTGGAACAACAGCCCGTGTCGTCCTGGACCAAGGCCAATGCGCGTGAATACGGGTTCTACTCGAATGTGAACCCCACGGTCGATCATCCGCGGTGGAGTCAGGCCTCTGAGCGGCGTCTGGGTGATGGCGGTTTGTTTGCCTCACGCAAGCCGACCTTGATGTTCAATGGTTATGAAGCACAAGTGGCTGCTTTGTATGCTGGTATGGATTTGAAAAAGAACTACTGATGCAACTGTCTCGAATGAATCAATGGCTGCTCAAGCCCTGGGTCAAGCCCGTGTTGTGGTTTGTGGTGGCGCTGCCCTTGGTGGCGTTGTTGGCTGCCGCTTTCATGGACAAGCTGGGTGCCAATCCGGCTGAAAAGCTGGTCAGAGAAACGGGTGAATGGACTTTGCGCTGGTTGTGGCTGACCTTGGCCATCACGCCTTTGCGAGAGCTGGCATCGATGCCCGCGTTGGTGCGGTATCGACGCACCTTGGGTGTGACCACCTTTGTTTATGCCGCCTTGCACTTCGTCGCCTATGCCTGGTTGGACAAGGGCTTGGTGGTGGATGACATCGTCAAGGATGTGATCAAGCGCAACTTCATTTTGGTCGGCGTGGTGGCCCTGGTGCTGATGACGCCACTGGCTTTGACCTCGTTCAATGCCGCCATCCGAGCCATGGGGGGGCGCAACTGGCAGCGTTTGCACAAGCTGGTTTATCTGGTGGCGATGCTGGGGCTGCTGCATTTTTACTGGAAGAAGGCCGCCAAGAACGACACCGATGAGGTCATGGTCTACGCCGTGATCCTGGCGGTGTTGTTGGGGTGGCGGGTCATGCGCAAAGGTGGCTTCAAGGCTTTGTGGCAGGTTCGCTAAAGCCGGTGGTGTTGCGCTGATGATCGATTTGCTGTTGTTGTTCGTGCCGTTTTTTGCCCTGGTCCTGATGGGCTGGGGGGCCGCCCGATCCGGTCTGTTGGCCCTGAATGGCATCGGTGCCCTGAACACCTTTGTGCTGTTCTTTGGCTTGCCGGCCATGGTGTTCAGGCTCAGTGCCAGTGGTGCGCTGCAACAGCCCGGTTTGTTCAGTCTGTTGCTGGCCTACGGGTTGGCTGGTGGCTTGATCATGCTGTTGGCCCTTGCATGGGGCATGCACGCGGGCTTGTCGCGTCGGGATGGTGGTTTGGTGGCCTTGGTGACGGCGTTTCCCAATACAGGGTTCTTGGGGCTGCCTTTGCTGATCAGTTTGTTAGGGCCGCAAGCAGCGGGGCCTGTCGCTGCGACCTTGGTCATCGATGTGTTGATACTGAGCTCGCTATGCTTGGCGTGGGCTCACTCCAAACCCGAGCAGGGGGGGCGCGATGGCGCTTGGCAAGCCCTGTCCGCATCGCTCAGGGGGGCCTTGCGCAATCCCTTGTTGTGGTCGATGGCGGCAGGTTTGGCTGCGTCTTTGCTGGGTTTGCCGTTACCTCACCCAGTGGACGAGACTTTGCGTTTGCTCAGCCTGTCTGCGTCACCTGCCGCTTTGTTCACCCTGGGGGCCATGTTGGCGCGGGCGCAATTGAGTGCCTCACCCCAAGTGTCCGTCCCTCACGGTCGGATGGCTGTCTGGACCTTGCTGAAGTTGGCCGCCCATCCTGCAGGGGTGTGGCTGTTTGCGCAGGCCTTGTCTGTTGCCGGCATGCAAGTATCGCGCGTTGGGCTGTTGACCTTGATGCTGGCTGCTGCCTTGCCCAGCGCCAGCAATGTGTCGATGCTGGCAGAGCGTGAGGGGGCCAATACCCACCTGGTTGCCCGCATCATTTTGTGGACAACCGTGGCGGCCATACTGACCTTGAGCTTGTGGGCCAGTGCGTTAGGCGTGGGCTAAACAGATGGGATACTACTTGTGGCAGGCAACAGTCTGATCTGACTTCGGTTTAATCCATATTGATGTTTTTCCACATGTTCAACGCAGGTTTTCTACGGCTTTTGGTGCTGATGTCGTGCTGGGTGGGCTTGGTCCTCAATGGACCCACAGCCTGGGGCCGGCTTTCCCGAATGCATGGAGAAATGTCTGCCGCGATGGGTTCTTTGGCCTTGATAGCTGAAGTCGGTCTGGTCGTTGCGGTTTGCCTGTTGATCTTCACCTTGCTGGGTATGCTGGGGCGCATGACCCTGCGGGTGGTTGGTGTGGTGATCGTGTTGATCAGTGCCGCCTGCTCGTACTACATGTCCGTCTTTGATGTGGTGATCGGGTTTGGGGTGATCCGCGCCATTTTCACGACGGACCATGACATGTC
>JBDKHX010000413.1:0-2526 GCA_039797415.1 Pseudomonadota bacterium
CACCGATCGGTGTATTGCGTGGAACAGTTGTTCAAACGCTTTGAATCGCGTGGCGTGGTGTTGGCACGCCACCGCGAGCAAGACGCCCGCTGAACACGGGCGCCTCGTCAGCCTCACTTTTGGGGGCTGACCTTTTTGCCTGCCTTGAGGGCCTCACGCAATTGCTGGCCTAGCTCGGGCTTGGCAGCAAATGGATCGCTGGGGTTACGGCCCTCAACCACGTCATCCAAGCGGGTTTTGACGATGGCCAAAGCCTCTGGGTGGCTGTAGATGTAGAACTGGCCCTTCTCGATGGCATCAAACACCATCGCGGCCACATCTGCTGCAGTCACCTTGCCTGACGTGACAGCCTTGGTGCTGGTGGCGTGCGCCACCATCTGGCTCACGGTCGGCTTGGTGTCACTGCGCAACTCGTTAGGACGGTTCAAATGCGAGTTGTGGATGCTGGTGGGCACAAAGTACGGGCACAGCACGGAGCAATGAACTTGCTCAGACACCAAGGCCAGGTCTTGGTACATGGTCTCCGTCAGGCTGACCACAGCATGTTTGCTGACGTTGTAAGCGCCCATATTGGGTGTGTTGACCAAGCCCGCCATCGAGGCCACGTTGACCATGTGACCACGGAAGTTGGCATCCTTGTCAGCGGCTTCCAGCATCAAAGGCGTGAAGTGACGCAGGCCGTTGATGACGCCCCACAGGTTCACACCCAGCACCCATTCCCAGTCACGCTGTGAATGTTCCCAGATCAAACCGCCATGAGCCACACCAGCGTTGTTGATGACGACGTGAGGTGCGCCAAAGCGCTCCATGCACATCTCGGCCAACGCGTGCACATCTTCAGACCGAGACACATCACCACGCAAAGCGGCGACTTGCACACCCATGCCGCGCAATTCGGCCGTCGCGGCATCCAGCGCATCACGCTGCACATCGGTGATCACCAGGTTCAAGCCTTTGCGGGCAGCCAGGCGGGCCAACTCCAATCCAAAACCGCTGGCAGCCCCAGTGATCACGGCGGTTTGACCTGCTTGCAACTTCAAGTAAGACATGCGTTTCTCCAGTCGTTTATGTATTCAGTCTGCCTGGCCTAGATAAGGTTTCACAGCAGTCGGGGATATGGGCAAAGCCCGCAGATATTTGAAGGTGCCGGTTGCCGTTGCGCAAAGTTGCCCGCGCTCATTGAGCACCCGCCCCTCGCAAAAAGCCAGCCTGTCAGCCCGGCGCACAACCTGCCCGGTGGCCTTCAACATCCCTTCGCCAGGCCGCAAAAACTCGGTCTTCAACTCCACCGTCACCAAACCCAAGGGCTGGTCTTCTTGCAGCTCATGGGCCAGGGTTCGGGCGGCATAGGCCATGACCACATCCAGCAAGGTCATCAGGACACCGCCATGCGCCACACCAAACAGGTTGGTATGCACACCGTCCTTCACTGCCAGGCTGAGTTCGGCATAGCCCTCATCCAATGCGCCCAGTTCGCACCCCAGTTGCGCCACGAAAGGGCTCAATGCCAAGGGTGGGATGTTGTCGTTCATGACCTCAGCCTGATTCAGCAGTGATAGTCCACCACGTGGCGGGTGGCCGCCATTTCTCGAATCTGCGCCACCACGCCCTGGTGATGGGGATGCGGCTGGTAGGCGGCCAATGTGGCGGCATCTTCAAACGTCGACACCAGGACCACGTCGCAATTGGCTTCGAGTCCTTCGGTTTTGATGCCCACATCAAACTCATGGATGCCCGGGACCAGCGTTTTGCAGCTGTCCAGCAGGGCTTTGACCTTGGGGGCGTCTTCGGGCCGCTTGAGCGTCCACATCACAATGTGTCGAATCATGTTGTTCTCTTGGGTAGCTCTCAGAACCAATCTGCTTGGGCTTGGGCACAGGTCATGTCGCGGCGCGAGACCACGCCCAACCATGCGTCAATGCGCGGCAGTTCAAAGTTAAAGAAGTAATCACAAGCTGCCAGTTTGCCTTGAAGGAAGGCCTCGTCTGACGCGCGCTTACCCCCTACTTTGACCTCTTGCGCGGCCACTGCCAGCTCCAACCAGATCCAGGCCAATACCGTGTGACCAAAGGCTTGTAGATACGGTGTGGCATTGGCCAAGGCTTCGTCCGGTTTGCCGGTCGACCAAGCTGCTTGCGTACTTTGTGCGATCTTGTTCAAAGCTTTGCCCAAGGCTTGGGCATGGGCAGCCAAACCCTCGACCTGGGCGGCTTTTTCAATGGTTTGGGTGATGCGCGCACCCAATACGGCCAAAGCTTGGCCGCCATTCATGACCACCTTGCGGCCCAGCAAATCCAATCCTTGGATGCCATGAGTGCCTTCGTGGATCATGTTGAGGCGGTTGTCTCGCCAGTACTGCTCCACGGGGAAGTCGCGGGTGTAGCCGTAGCCACCCAACACCTGAATGGCCAGGCTGTTGGCCTCCAAGGCCCATTCGCTCGGCCAGCTCTTGGCAATCGGGGTCAGCAACTCCAGCAACAGGCTGGCATTGGCTTGGGTTTCAGGCGTGCCGGTTTGTTCATCGTC
>JBDKHX010000414.1:0-2518 GCA_039797415.1 Pseudomonadota bacterium
TCAGACTGGGTGCCCAAGCACCCTGTCAGCAAGTTGGACTGTGGGTGCACGTTGGCTTCTTCTTCGGTGATCTGGCCTTCGTTGACCAGTTTTTGCACGAAAGAGTGATCGGTGGTGCGGTGCTGCATCTCAGGACCACGGAAGTGGTAGATGCGTGAATCGCCCGCGTGGATCAGGTCTGCCGACAAATCCGGGTGCACGATGAAGGACGCCACGGTGCTGTGAGGTTCTTCCTCAAACGCAATGGCGGTTAACTTGATCATCAAGTGTGCCTCTTCCACCAACTGGCGCAGGGTGGTTTCGCCGTCGTCCTTGCTGGGCACAAAACGGTCAAACACCTGATGGGCCGTCATGATGACTTGGTCAGCGGCTTTGCGGCCGCCGCTTTTGCCCCCCATGCCATCGGCCACGATCGCCAGAACACACCCTTGCGTACGAGGGTGAACCATGATCTCAACTTGATCTTGTTGGTAGGCGCGATCGCCGCGATGGATGCCAGTGGCCGCAACCAGGCGAAAACTTGTCGGTGGGGACATCATGGCAAAAACTATAATCTGGAAAAGGCCGGGCCCAAGGGAAGGCGATCCCTCGGTTTACCCCCTAATTTGCGCCAGTTCGTGAGCCATTTGGCCATTTCATGCAAGAAAACCTGCATTCTCCCCATCGCCTGCTGATCGAGTTGCGTATTGAACACGCGGATCTGGACAATTTGATCGACCTGGCCGCTGAAAAACAACCGGTAGACGAGTTGGCACTGCGCCGTTTGAAAAAGCGACGTTTGATGCTGAAGGACCAGATCTCCAAGTTGGAGATCATGTTGGATCCGAAAGAGCCAGCTTGATGTGGAAGGGGCCCTCAATGAGCCCCTGATCGTTTAGCGTGGACTGAGCACTTCCAGCAGTTCTGTTTCGAGGGTCAGTTGCGCCCGATCCCGGCGGAGGGTGTCGCCAGACAGCAAGAACGTGTCTTCGACCCGTTCGCCCAGGGTGCTGACCTTGGCCAATTGGACGTTGACACGGTGGTGGGCCAGGGTTCTGGCAATCACGTACAGCAGACCGGACCGGTCGCTGGCGGAGATGCTGAGCAGCCAGCTTTGAGCTCGTTCGTCCGGGCGCAAGCTGACCCGTGGTTGAACGGGGAAGGACTTGACCCGGCGCGAAAGCCTCGCACGGCTGGGTTCATGCAGGGGGCGGTCTGAGGCTGCGGCCTCCGCCAATTGGTTTTCAACCAAGGAGATCAGGTCTCTGGGTTGCACACCGTCATACATATCGTTGTCACTGGACAAGATCTGGAAGGTGTCCAAGGCATAGCCACTGGTTGATGTGTGGATGCGCGCGTCTTGAATGTTGAAGCCAGCCTTGTCGAAGTAGCCGCAGATGCGGGCAAACAGGTCAGGTCGGTCGGGTGCATAAACAAGCACTTGCAGGCCCTCGCCAACCGATGAGGGGCGGGCGGCCACAACGGGTTTGTCGGTTTGTACATGGCGTGACAGCACCCGGGTGTGCCAGGCAATGTCAGCGGCTTCATGGCGGGCGAAGTAGCCCATGTCCAGCGTTTTCCAAAGCGCGGTTTCCACGCCATCGGGCATGAAGTTCAAGGACAGGGTTTGCCGAGCCAGTTGTTTACGCGCTTCGATTTCGGCGTCCATGTGGGGTCGTGAGCCACCCAACGCACGCAAGGTCAGCTTGAACAGATCCTCTAGCAGTTTGCCCTTCCATGCATTCCACACCTTGGGGCTGGTGCCCCGGATGTCGGCCACAGTCAGCAGGTACAGGCCAGTCAGGTGGCGCTCGTTGCCCACCATCTTGGCAAATGCCTGGATGACGTCCGGGTCAGAAAGGTCTTCCTTTTGGGCCACTTTGGACATGGTCAGGTGGCCGGACACCAGGAATTCAACCAACTTGGCGTCGTCACCCACGATGCCGTGGTCTTTGCAAAAACGGCGCACTTCGACGGCGCCGAGTTCAGAGTGATCTCCGCCTCGGCCCTTGGCCACGTCGTGGAACAGGGCGCCCACGTACAGCAGCCAAGGTTTGTCCCATTCAGACGCCAGTTGGGTGCAGAAGGGGTATTCGTGCGCGTGCTCGGGGATGAAGAAGCGGCGCACGTTGCGCACCACCATCAAGATGTGCTGGTCCACTGTGTAGACGTGGAACAGGTCGTGCTGCATTTGGCCGACGATGCGGCGGAACACCCACAGGTAGCGGCCCAGCACCGATGTCTGGTTCATCAGTCGGATGACGCGGGTCAGGCCTTGTGGTTCCTTCAGGATGTCCATGAAGGTCTGGCGGTTGACCGGGTCCTTGCGGAAAGGGCCATTCATCACCTCGCGTGCGTTGTACAGCGCACGCAGGGTGCGGGCGGACAAGCCTTTGAGTGTGTTGTCCTTCTGGAACGTCAGGAATGTGTCCAGGATGGCGTGTGGGTCGCGGTGGTACAGGTCGTCGCTGACCACTTCCAGAAAGCCGCCACGGTCCAGAAAGCGGTCGTTGATGACGCGCATGGGGGCGTTTTGCGA
>JBDKHX010000415.1:0-2507 GCA_039797415.1 Pseudomonadota bacterium
GTGGTGCGCGCCCTTGATGCTGAACTGGTTGACCGACCAGAACTCGTTTTTGCCGGCATCGTGGCAGTCGACCAACTTGACGAAGTCGCCCAGCGTCTCGCCGTCCTTCTGGTACTGCACCGGAACGCCGCTCACCAACAGCTTGTGGAAAGCCCGGTTGGCTGACAGCAAAGCAGGAATGCCCAGGTCCATGACCTGTTGCAAGGCGTCTTCCCGCGCCGAGGTAGGCACTTGCGGGTTCAGGCGTTGGATGGCTTCGCGCAACCGGAACGGCAGGACGACGTGCCTGTAATCGGGGCGTTGAGGGTTGTCACCATCGGGGGCGATGTCCAGGCCATGCCGCACGGTGTAGCCCACTTCTGCCAGCCAGCCGAGGGCTTCTTGTTCCAGTTGGTCTTCGGTCATGCTGTCCCTGTACTTCTGTTTTGAGTTGTATGTTTGCGCGCTTACACTGGTGCCCAAGTGGGTTGGGGGTTCCTGGCCGGCGTCATTGCCTCGGTGGGATCACCGGGGCTTTTCGCTTTTTGGAACTATGCATCACCCACATCATCGTCAAGCCGCCCTTGCCCCATGGCCTCAACCAGGTCAAGTTTGAGTTCGTCCGGAAAATCATCATCTTCGATCAGAGACACCACCACGCGTTGCAGCAAGTCCTTGTTGACGGCGCCCTCGGCCACGGCAACGACGATGTTCTCCATCTGGAGTACGAATTGCGGCACGCAATAGTCATAGCCGTTCAGGGTCAAGAAATAGGCTCCCAAAGTCAGGCTGGAGCGCTTATTACCATCGTTGAAGGCGTGGAACTTGTTGATGCCAAAAATCAGGTGCGTCAGCTTGGCATCGAAGGTGGGGTAATAGTCGTCGTTCTGAATATGCTGCAGCACACTCTCCAATTGCCCCAGGTCTTTCAACCCAGGCAATCCGCCTGAGTTTTCAATGATCCAGTCATGCACATCCACTGCGTTCTGGGCGTCGAAGTACAGCGTCAGGTCAGCCATGGCCTCAGCGGTCCTTCAGCCGCTTGAGCACAGCCAACAATTTCGGGTCCGACAAGCGCTCTTCCAGAGCCTGACTGCGCTCCCCCAGGAATCGCTCGAAATCTGCCTCGGGCACCGCCTGAACATAGGCTTCCAGCTTTTGGTGCAGGGCCTCGCGAAAACCAAGGTCCCGACTTGCCATGCGGGTGCGGGCATCGTCGATCAAGGGCTTCAGGTAAGGGCTTGCAGCAGCTTCGGCCAGCAAGGCGTCGACCTCTGCCGATATGAGCTTGCGCCCTAGCTGTTGCGCCTGCTGTTGAACACTGGCAGCCAAGCCGCTTTCGAAGGCGGCCAAGGTTTTCAGAACCTCCGCGTACATGGTATCGCGCGTGCTGTCGCCATCGGCCAAGCGCAGAACCTGCTTGTACTCACGGGCGTTTTCACAAAAGACCGCTTGGTAGATTTTGTCCGTGAACACCGCGTACTTGTGGTTGCCCATGTCGACGTGGTCACGCAAGGCATTAGTGAACTGCTTGCGGTAGCTGTCCTCCATGAAGGCCGAGGGCAGGTAATCTTGGTCGCGCTGGTTGATGAAGCGGGTGTGCCCCCCTGTGCGCTCGGCCACAACATCAAGAACGATGTCGAGCATCCGGCTGCGGATGGCTTTGGCGCGCTCGCTCTCGGTCACCAGCATGGAGAGGTTCAACACGGCGCGGAACGAGAACACCCCGAGGGTGGGCACCTTGGCGCCAATCAAGTCGACGACATTGATGTCGCCGACTTGAGCTAACTTCATGTTTTTTAAGGATTTTCCTTTGAGGACTCGGTAGCCGTTCTGCTTGAGTTCAGCCTCATGGCTGGCGAGGTAACGGTCGATGGTGCGCTCGTCAATGTCCAGCAACTCGGCCACATGCGACTTGAAGAAAACCACCTCGCCTTCAATGCGCAGCCCCCCCAGCGCCAGGTGCTCCTCCAGCTTGCTGAGGGCATAGCGGTTGTTGAGGACATTGCTACGCGCAACCGCCGAGGTGGTGAGGTCTTTCGTCATGCGAGAGCGTCCTCCAATTGAGCTTGAGCTTCGGGAAGGCGGAGTTGGCCGGAGATGAGGCGGGGGAGTAGTGAGTCGCGTAGATCCGTAAGCGTTTGTGCTTGCGAGGATAGTTCACTGAGCCTTAGAAATATCGGGGCGCAGACCTCAACAAACTGCCCAATCAAATTGTTGGGAGGTAACGCCATCTTCAAAGCCGCGATGTCGCCATTCGACACAAAGGGTTGAGCTGCCCCCTTTTTGATTGCATCCATGTCAACTGACTTTAGCCAGTGAAGAAGCCAAACCGAGTGCGCTGCGGTCTTCGCCGAGACTAACGACGCATTGTTGTTGACCCACGCCTTTCCTTGTGTCCAGAAATACTGGCCGCAATAGGCGCCGACTCGTCCAACCGTGATCACAAAGCCATCCGCGTTGAACAAGTCACTGCGGCCCATGACCCCTGCCCCACCAAAGACAGGATAGAGACCGTCTACCTTGAA